>JAJYMD010000385.1 GCA_021787255.1 Actinomycetes bacterium
AACCGGAGCCACGTCTCCCGTGGGGCCTACTCGGGGTCGGGGACGAACGCCACGGCGTCGATCTCGATGATCGCGTCCGGCTGGATCAGTCCTGCGACGGCAACGGAGGTGCTCGCAGGCGGGGTGGGGCCGAACACTTCCCCGCGCACCTCGTTGTACTCGTGGTAGTCAGCGAGAGAGGTGAGGTACGCGGTGATCTTCAGGACGTCCGCCGCCGCGCCGCCCGCCTCCGCGACGGCCCTCAGGACATGGCCCAATGCGGCTCGCGCCTGGGCGGCCAGGCCGCCGGGCACGATCGCGCCGGAATCGTCCATCCCCATCTTGCCGGCCACGTACACCCACGTGCCGCTTCCACGCATCCGCACGGAGCTGCTGAAGCTCAGCCCCTCCGGTCCAGCCGAACGCTCAACCGTCATCGCTCATCGCCCTTTCCTTGTCCGTAGTGCACCTGATCCTTGCCGGGTCGCCCGCCGGCGTCGCCCGCCGCTCAGGCGTCGCCCATGAGCTCGAGCTTCTCCATCGCTGCGCCGAACGCGACCCGCTCCACGTCGAAGGGGGCACGTGCGAGGCCCGACCGCCAGTACCTGGGCAGCGCCGACTCGAGCTTGCGGTAGCCGCGCTCGACCTCTTCGGGGACGTCGTGGTCGCCCCACACCCGGTAGTCGCCGTAGCCGTGGTCGTAGTTCCAGTCCGGCGCGTGGTAGAGCCGGCCCGTCACCGGAGGTCGTGCGCCGGCCTGCGCGCCGAGGAAGAGCACGATCGGCACCATGTGCTCGCTCACGAGAGGGCGCATGAAGTAGATCCCCCCCTCGTGCTCCAAGAACGCCCGGGCGGTCGCGTCGAACCACGACGCCCGGGTGTGCCCCGGCATGATCGAGTTGACCGCGATCCCCTCGGAGAAGAGCTCCTGGCCGAGGTAGAACGCCGTCGTGGTGAGCGCGGACTTGGTCGCCTGGTAGGGCATCTCGGTCGTCCACGGGCGGGCCCCGTAGTACCCCCCGCCGCTCGAGGTCATGAGCACGCCGCTGCTCACGATGTTCATGATGCTGCCCTGCCCCGCCGCTCTCATCGGCTCGACGAAGCGCCGGATCACCTTGATGGTCCCGAAGACGTTGACCTTGAACATCGCCTCCCAGTCGCTGTCTTTGGTGTCGAGGAGCTTCACGTGCCCGAGGGGCGCGAAGAGCGTCTCGGACACGAGCCCCGCGTTGTTCACGAGGACGTCCACGCGCCCGAAGCGCCCCATGACGTCTGCGAACGCCCTGTCGAGCGCCGCGTCGTCGGTGATGTCGGCGACGAGCGCGAGGGCATGGTCGTCCGAGCCGAGCGCCGCTTCGAAGTCCTCGGCCCCCGCCCAGCTCCTGTCGATGCTCGCCACCGACGCCCCGGCGCCGAGGAGCCCCTCGACGAGGCAGCGCCCGAGGCCCCGGGCCCCTCCGGTCACGACGACGACGCGCCCGCCGAGCGCGTCTCGGTAGCGCTCGACGGCAGACGCGACGTGGTCGCGCTGGGCCCGGCGCAGGTCCTCGGTGGGTTCGCTCACGCGTTCGTCTCCTTGCTCGCTGGACTGCTCGATCTCACGAGAGGATCGGAGCACCTCGCGGGTGGCCGTCTCGTAGAGCTCGGACATGGACCCTCTCTGCCACACTCCGGACCCGGCGGCGGTCCTCGAGCCCCGCGTACACGGAGAGCCGGACAGGGCGCCCGCGGTTCCGAACCCTGCCTCCGAGTATGCGGAGCGAACTACCTGGCGGCAAGGTGTCCGTCCCGGTGAATGAACCGCGATGCCTGCGGATTGTCCCGGGTCGCCTCCTATTCCATCCAAAGGGTGGTGGTGCCGTTGGCGTCCGAAGGCTCTGGATGTGGCGCAGCGGGAGGACAACACCGAGCGAGGGCTGGACCCGGACGCCACGGAACGCGTCCGGTGGTGGAGAGACCAGCAGCCAACGCTTGATCGCGACGATGAAGGCGGGCAGAACGCTGGACATCACCCACGGGCGATGACACGATGGACTGCCATGCGGTCCGATGAGCGGAATGGCCAGTCGGTACTCGAACGGGCGTTCCGGGTGCTCGAGGTGTTCGGCTCCGACGGCCTCCAGGTCGGTCTCGCAGAGCTCTCGCGGCGCGCGCAGCTCCCCAAGGCGACGACGTTCCGCTTGGCAAACCAGCTCGTGGCGCTCGGCGCCCTGGAACGGGGCGTCTCGGGCTACCGACTTGGCATGCGGCTCTTCGAATTGGGGAGCCACGTCTCTCGCCAACGAAGGCTGCGCGACACCGCACTTCCGCTGATGGAGGATCTGTACGAGGCGACGCACGAGACGGTCCACCTGGCGGTGCGCGACGGCATGCAGGTCCTGTACATCGAGAAGATCAGGGGTCGCACCAGTGCTGCTACCCGTACCCAGATCGGGACCCGCCGGCCGATGTACTGCACCGCGCTCGGTAAGGCGATCCTGGCAAGCTCGGACAACTCGCTCACGATGGCGGTGATCCAGGCGGGCCTCGCCCCGTACACCGCGTACACCGTCACCTCGCCGCAGCGCCTCATCGACGACCTGGAGGCGGCCAGAAGAGAGGGCGTCGCGTACGATCGCGAGGAGTACCAGCTCGGCGTCACCTGCGTGGCGGCTTGTGTCTTCGGGCACAACCATGCGGCCGAGGCGGCGCTGTCGGTGACCGGCCTCGCCGGGCGGTTCCACGCCGAGCGAAAGGCTACCGCTGTTCGGACCGCCGCCCTCGCCTTGTCGCGCGCTCTGGGGTTCGCACCCGCGGTCACCTGACGGGGTACAGGTGACGGTGCAGATCCCGTGGCGGCCCCGGGCCGGCACGGGCCGGCTCCGGTCTCTTCGCCTCCCCTCCCGGCAGGCAATTCAAGGCCTGCCTCGATAGGCGGTTCACTCAGTGAACTGTACTCCTTGACCTTTTCACGGCAGCCCTCGTAACCTAAACGTAATCGTCAGTGGGGGGCATTGATGGAACGATGTTCGAGCGTCTCGAGCGGAGCGCCCGCAAACCGTGGAACTGGCCGGCCCGAGCTGCTCTTTCGATGTGATGGACCTGTTCTGCTTGGAGCGACCATATACGGAAGCACGACGCGTCCCGAAGGCTCCGCCGACCGCAGCAGGCGAAGTGAATTCTCGAACAGATACTGCAAATGAACCTGCGACCGATCGTGTGTCATTGTCCGAGTGCCGTTAGCTGGCAGAGGTGAGCGAAGAATGAAGCGATTGCCAAAGGTGCTGGCGTCGGGCTTGCTGGCAGGGGCGGTCTCCGCGGGGATCGCCGTGTCGGGGGCTCTCGCCCCCGGCGTCGCATCGGCGGCGTCGGGCAGCGGGATCCCGACCTTTGCCGAGCCGCCAGGAACGCCACCGAATTACATCTTCCCTCTCCCGAACGGCGAGTATGGGACCAACAACAACACGACGTACCTCCAGCCGCTCATGTGGCTCCCGCTGTACTGGATCGGTGACCCGACATCGAGCTCGGTCAGTGTCGACTACAAGCTGAGCGTGGGAGACAAGCCGGTCTTCTCGAACGGCGACAAGACGGTGACGATGACGCTCAAGCATTACGTGTGGTCAACAGGGGCGCCCGTCACTTCACGGGATCTGGAGTTCTGGATGAACCTCCTGCTCAACGAGAAGACAAACTACGATGGCTACGCTCCTGGTGGATGGATGGACCACGTCTCGAGCTTCAGCGCTCCGTCCCCCAGCACGTTCGTGCTCAACCTTAGCCAGGCCTACAACCCCACCTACCTGATGTACAACGGGCTGGCTACGCTCGTTCCGCTTCCGCAGCAGGCGTGGGACAAGACCTCCGCGGCGTCACCTGTCGGCAACTACGACGAGACGCCGGCTGGTGCCAAGCAGGTGTACGACTACCTGAACAGCCGGTCGCTCGCCCTCAAGACATGGGACGTCACATCGCTGTGGCAGGTGGTCGACG
>JAJYMD010000219.1 GCA_021787255.1 Actinomycetes bacterium
GCCTCGACGGCGCGCTCTTCGACCTGGGGGAGCTTCGCACGCGGGACGATCATGCGGGTGAGCCCCCAGGCTGTCTGGCCGGAGAAGAGGAAGCACGAGCGCACCGTCGCGGCCACCGCGGCGTCGAGGTCCGCGTCCTGGAGGAGGACGCTCGCGGACTTGCCGCCGAGGCGCAGCGCGACGCGCGTCGGCGTGCGCGACGCGAGCTCCATCACCCGCCTTCCGGTGCGCGTCGATCCCGTGAACGCGACCATGTCGACCCGGGGGTGGGCCGCGATCGCCTCGCCGACGATCGGGCCAGGCCCGACCACCATGTTGAAGACGCCGGGGGGGACCCCGGACTCGTCGAGGATCTCCGCGAGGACGTACGCGCTCAGCGGGGCGATCTCCGACGGCTTCACCACGACGGTGCATCCGACGGCGAGCGCGGCCGCGACGTCGAGCGAGATCTGCTGGAGGGGATGGTCCCATGGCGTGATGGCCCCGACCACGCCGACGGGCTCTCGCACGACGAGCGAGCTGCCGAGCTCCTCCTCCCAGGCCACCTCGCCGATCCGCGCTGCGGCGTCGGCGAAGACGCCGGACGCGAGACCCGCCTGGATGGTCCTCGAGAGCGCGAGCGGCGTGCCGACCTCGTGCGAGATGGTCGTCGCGATCTCCTCGCGGCGCGCAGCGAGACCTTTCGAGATGCGAGAGAGGATCCCCGCGCGCTCTTCGGCGCGCGTCGCGGACCAGGGGCCGAACGCCTCGACGGCGGCGTCGATCGCGCGCTCGACGTCGTCGGTGGTGGCCTCGGGGATCTTGGCGAAGACCTCTTCCGTGTTGGCGTCGAGCACTTCGCGGACCCCAGCGCCGGCCCCGGGCGTCCAGGCTCCGCCGACGTAGAAGGTGTCGCGAACCTCCACCACCGCTCCTCGCCGAAGGCAACGTCTTCTGGCCCCGCGCACCCCCCGGGTCGGCGCGGCGGGCTCGACGTTAGCGCTCGGGCGTCCGAGCGCTCCATCGGTGCTGGCGCTCGGTATCGCGTGGTGGGTTTTCGGCTCTGCTTCGTGGTTCGTACCTGACAAACGTTCGTCTGACCAGGCAGGACATGCTGCGACGAAGCGAGGAGCGGGTGATAGAAGGTGAAGTGCATGAACACGCGTCGTTGGCCGCTCGGGGCTCTGGCGCTCACGCTCCTCCTGCTCGTCGGGTTGCTCGTCCCGTGGGCAGGAGGCCGTGCTGCAGCCACGCCGAGCACGCACTCCCTCACTTGCGCGCCCGGGCTCGGAACGGGCTCCCCGGGGGTGACCCGGACCGAGATCAAGATCGCCGCCATCTCCACGTTGACGGGCATCCTCGCCGCGGACTTCGGGTCGCTCGT
Organism: Actinomycetes bacterium; assembly: GCA_021787255.1. The sequence goes on from JAJYMD010000219.1 coordinate 1,364, forward strand.
GCCAGGCATCAAGGCGTACTTCGACATGGTCGATGCCCACGGAGGCGTGGACGGGCGCAAGATCGTGCTCGCCTACGACCTCGACGACGCAGGTCTGGCGAGCCAGTTCCAGGCGGACACCCGGACGGCGATCGACCAGGACCACGCGTTCGCGGTCGCGGTGTCTTCGTACTGGTTCACGCCGAGCTACTTCGTCGCCACCTGTACCCCGACGTACGGCTACAACGTCGACGGCAACTGGGCCGGCGCTCCGAACCTCTTCGCCGCCGGGGGATCGGTTCTGACACTGAAGACGGTCGCTCCTGCGACGGCGTACCTCATCGACGAGACGCGCTCGAAGTCCGTGGCGATCCTCGCCTACAGCGTCTCGACGTCGTCGGACCTGTGCCGCACGACCGGCAGGCTGCTTCGAGCGGCCGGCTACCACGTGAGCTTCACAGACCTCCGGCTCCCGCCGATCGACGCCAACCTCACGCCTGATGTCCAGCGGATCCAGCACGCGGGTGCCGACTTCGTCATCTCGTGCATGACAGTGACAGGCAACGTCGAGCTCGCGCGCGATATCCAGGAGTACGGGCTGCACGTGCACCAGCTCTGGTTCGACGGCGCCGACGCGACCGTGGTGAAGAAGTACAAGGACCTGCTCCAGGGCGTCTACTTCGACCTCCTGAACGTCCCGGAGTCCGCCGCGCGCGTCTACCCGGGCGTCTACCCGGGGCTCGAGACCTACCTGAAGGCGATGCGCCGCTACAGCCCGGGCTACGCGGACAACGCGCTGGCGCTCGACGGCTGGGAGTCCGCCGCGCTGATGGTCGCAGGGATCCGCGCGGCTGGCCGCCACCTCACCCAGGCCGCGGTCGTCGCGGCGACCAACCGTCTCACCGCCTTCACCGCCGGCGGGCTGGAGGAGCCCATCGACTGGGAGACCGCGCACTTCGCCTCGACACGCACGGCCTGCAGCGCCTTCGAGGAGGTGAAGGGGGCCGCCGCGCTCCCGGTGCTCGGGAAGGGCAAAGAGGTCTTCGTCTGCTTCAGGACCTCGGACGTGCGCCACCCGAAGCCCATCGCGCCGCCGCGGGGGATCCCCGGACCCCAGCACGGCTGATCCGCTGCAGATGGAGCAGCTGCTCGGGTTCGCCGTCCCGGGGATTCCCTACGGCTGCGCGTACGCGGTGTTCGCCGTGGGGCTCGTGCTCACCTACCAGACGACCGGCGTCTTCAACTTCGGCTACGGGGCTCAGGCGTACGCATCGGCGTTCGTGTTCGCATGGCTCGTCGACGGTCACGGGTGGTCGACGTGGGCGGCCTTCGTCGGCTCTGTCGTGATCCTCGGACCCGGCCTCGGGCTCGTCTTCGACCGCTTCTTGTTCTCGCGCATCGCGAGCACGAACACGACCGCGAAGGTCGTGACGGGCCTGGCCCTGCTCGTCGGCATCCCTGCCCTGCTGCCGGTCGTCTTCGGCAACGAGAACCTCGTCGGGGTGCCGAGCATCCTGTTCGCACCCGGCACCGTGTACTTCCATCTCGGGCCGGACGTGCCGGTGAACGGGATCTACCTCAGCGCCGTGCTGCTCGCCGTCGCGATGCTGGTCATCCTCGTGCTCCTCCTGCGCACGACGAGCCTGGGGCTCGAGATGCGCGCCGCGGTCGAGAGCCGTCGGCTGCTCGAGCTCGAAGGCGTCGCCGCGGTGCGCGTGACCGCGACCGCATGGGCCGTCTCGGGTCTCATGGCAGGGCTCGCAGGGGTGTTGCTCGCTCCGACCGAGGTGACCGTCCAGGCACAGGACTACGTGACGCTCATGGTGGCGGCGATCGCGGCGGCCGCGTGCGCGGCGATGGGATCGATGACCGTCGCCGCAGTGGTGGGCGTGCTCATCGGAGTGGTGAGCCTGACCGCCCAGGGCTACCTCCCGACGTCCAGCTTCTGGTACTCGGCAGTGCTCCCGGCGTTCCCCTTCATCGTCCTCGTGGGCGCGCTGCTCTTCGTCCCGAGGCTTCGCCGCCTCGAGCAGGTGCAGGACCCCTTGTCGACGGTGGATCCGCCACCGCCCCTGCCGACGGCCCGAGTGAGAGGGCGGGAGATCGACCGGCTGGTGCACACGGCCTTCTGGCTGCTCGTCGTGGTCTTCGTCGGGTCGATGCTCACCTGGATGCCCACCTCGTGGGAGACCGTGCTGAACCAGGGGATGGCGTACTCGGTGATCTTCCTCTCCGTGACGCTCATCACCGGGACCGCGGGCCAGCTCTCCCTCGCGCAGGCCACCCTGGCCGGCGTCGCCGCGTTCAGCGCGGGCCAGCTCGCGAGGCACTTCGGCCTCGACTTCCTCGCCGGCGGCGTCCTCGGCTCGCTGGCGGCGTCCGGCGTGGCAGGGCTCCTCGCGCTCGCGTCGCTGCGGCTCCGGGGCCTGGGCCTCGCGCTCATGACCTTGGCCGCCGCGCTGTTGTTCGACGTCGCGATCTTCCCCGCACAGGCGGTGAGCGGCGGGACAGGCGGGATCCAGCTGACAGCGCGCTGGCTTCCCCTGGATCTTCTGGCGCCCAACGGCCATGCCTACTTCCTGCTCGTGTTCCT
>JAJYMD010000381.1 GCA_021787255.1 Actinomycetes bacterium
AGCCTGATCCTCTCCTTGCCGACGGGGCCCAGATGGCCTCGGGGTTCCGCGGTGTCCACCCTCGGGGCGGCCGTCGCCGCCGGCACGGTGGGCTTGCGCCAGCACCCGGCGAGCGCCGGACTCCCCGCGCGGGTGTCGGAAGCAGAACGCGATCCATTATGCGCGGCCAGAGGTGAGTTGGAGGTCTAGTAGCTCTTGAGCTTCTTCCCCCAGGCGCTCCACGGCCTCGGGTGAGCTGTCGTACTCCAAGCAGAAGGCGACCCGATTGCCGGACTCCTCCCGCACACCCATCCTGTCAGGCTGCGCTCTGCGATCGAACTCGTTGGCACAGTGGCGTCCGGACCACCAGAGGAACAGGTCGCAATCATCCCGCCTCCGGGACTCGACCACGAGGGCCGAAAAGAAGCCGTCCAGCTCGACCAGGTCGCGAAGGTGCTGGAACTTCCCGATGACGAGGGCCACTTCGGCGCGCCTCCGGGACTTGTCGGGGTCCTCGCCCCGCTCGGCGGCGACCACCATCGCGCCGAACTCGTCGAGCACGTAGTGGTAGGGCAGGCTGGCGTAGCGCCGGTCGAGCGGCTGGGAGCGGTTCACCAGATGCAGCTAGTAGAGCCTGGTCAAGCGATGCTAGACGGTGTTCAGGTTGTCGAACTACATCTCGGCCAGCCGGTCGGTGGTGAAGACCCGATGACGGCAGAGCATGGTCAAGTTGGAACGATCCTGATCGGTCAGCCGGTGCGCCACCGTCATCATGAGCCCGTCGCCGTCCCTCGGCCGGAGAGAAGAAGCAGTCATGAGAAGAATCCCAAGCTGTAGCGACATCGGCACAATCTCGGAACGAAGTCTCAGGGCCCCAGCGGGATCGAGCGGCACGGAGGGCCCCAGCGGGATCGAGCGGCACGGAGGGCCCCAGCGGGATCGAGCGGCACGGGAGGCACGGGAGGGCCCCCGCAGGATCGAGCGGCACGCAGGTTCTCTCGAGCTCACGAGGCGATCCCGAGCACTGGCCTCAACACTTCGCCGGTGTAGCTGCCGGAGGTCTTCGCGACCTGCTCGGGGGTGCCCTCTGCGACGACTCGGCCGCCTCGGTCGCCTCCTTCGGGACCGAGGTCGACGATCCAGTCGGCGGACTTCACGACGTCGAGGTTGTGCTCGATCACGACCACGGTGTTGCCCTGCTCGACGAGCCGGCCGAGCACGTCGAGCAGTCGTCGCACGTCCTCGAAGTGGAGCCCGGTCGTGGGCTCGTCGAGGATGTACATGGTGTGCCCGGTCGGTCGCCGGCTCAGCTCGCTCGCGAGCTTCACGCGCTGCGCCTCGCCTCCCGAGAGCGTCGGAGCCGGCTGCCCGAGCCGGATGTAGCCGAGCCCGACGTCCACGAGCGTCTGGAGGTGACGCGCGATCGGCGGCTGGTGCGCGAAGAACGCGAGCGCCTCCTCGCAGGACATGTCGAGGACCTCCGCGATGTTCTTGCCGCGGAAGGTGACCTCGAGGGTGTCCCGGTTGTACCGCGCGCCCCCGCAGATCTCGCATGGCACGTACACGTCCGGGAGGAAGTGCATCTCGATCCTGATGGTCCCGTCTCCGGCGCACGCCTCGCAACGTCCTCCCCGCACGTTGAACGAGAAGCGTCCCGGCTGGTAGCCGCGGACCTTCGCCTCGGGGGTCTGTGCGAACAGCCGCCGGATGTGGTCGAAGACGCCGGTGTAGGTCGCCGGGTTCGACCGGGGAGTCCTCCCGATCGGCGCCTGGTCGACGTCGACCACCTTGTCGACGTACGAGACGCCGTCGATCCCGCGGTGCAGGCCTGGGACGGCCTTCGCGCGGTGGAGCTGGTGCGCCAACGATCGGAGCAGGATCTCGTTCACGAGCGTCGACTTGCCCGACCCAGAGACCCCGGTGACCGCGACGAGACAGCCCAGCGGGAACGCGACGTCGACGTCGGCCAAGTTGTGCTCGCGCGCGCCGCGCACGACCACCGCGTGGCCCGAGCCCGCCCGCCGGTGCTCGGGCACGGCGATCTTCCGCTTCCCCGACAGGTACTGGCCAGTGAGCGACTCGGCGTTGGACAGGAGGCCCCCGCGCCCGGCGACGGGTCCAGAGTGGACGATCCGCCCGCCGTGCTCGCCCGCGCCAGGCCCGATGTCCACCACGTGGTCCGCGGTCCTGATGGTCTCCTCGTCGTGCTCGACGACGATGACCGTGTTGCCGAGGTCGCGCAGCCGCAGGAGCGTCTGGATCAGCCGCTGGTTGTCCCGCTGGTGGAGCCCGATCGAAGGCTCGTCGAGGACGTAGAGGACCCCGACGAGCCCGCTCCCGATCTGGCTCGCCAGGCGGATCCGCTGCGCCTCTCCGCCCGACAGCGTCGCCGACGCGCGCTCGAGCGAGAGATAGTCGAGCCCGACGTCGAGAAGGAAGCGCATCCGCTCGCGGATCTCCTTCAGCACCCGGTCCGCGATGAGGTGGTCTCGCTCGGAAAGCTCGAGCTGCTCGATGGCGTCGAGGGCCCGGGTGATCGGGAGGCTGCACAGCTCGTGGATGTTCATGCCGCCCTGGCCGGGCTCTCCGCGCCGGCCGTCCGACCCGCGGCCGATCGTGACCGCGAGCGACTCGGGCTTCAACCGAGCTCCTTCGCAGGCCGGGCACGGCACCTCCCGCATGTACTGCTCGATCTGCTCTCTGCCCCAGTCCGAGTCTGCCTCTGCGTGGCGGCGCTGGAGCCACGGGACGATCCCCTCGTAGTGGGTCTCGTAGGCGCGGCTTCGCCCGAAGCGGTTCCGGTAGCGGACGCTCACCTTCTTCGACCCCGACCCGTACAGCACGAGCTTCTTGTCCTTCGCCTTGAGCTTGGACCACGGCGTCGAGACGGAGAACCCCCCGAGCTCTGCGATGCCGTCGACCAGACCGGTGAAGTACTCGCTGCGCGCGCTCGCCCAGGGTGCCAGCGCGCCTTCGGCGAGGGAGAGCGAAGGGTCGGGCACCACGAGATCCGGGTCGACCTCGAAACGCGTGCCCAGCCCGAGGCACGTCGGGCACGCCCCGTAAGGGGAGTTGAACGAGAAGCTCCGTGGCGCGGGCTCCTCGAAGCTGACGCCGTCGTAGGTACATGCGAGGTGCTGGCTGAACGTGATCGCCTCCTGGCCCGCCTCGGGCATACCGTCGGCACCGACGACCAGGACCTCGGCCGTTCCCCCGGTGAGCGCGAGCGCGGTCTCGATGGACTCCGTGAGCCTCTGGCGGATGCCCTCTCGACGCACCAGCCGGTCGACGATCACCTCGATGGTGTGCTGCTCGTAGCGCGCGAGGGAAGAGTCGCGCCGGTCGGACAGCTCGACCACGGCGCCGTCGACCCGCGCGCGCGAGAAACCCTGCTTCGCGAGGTCTTCCAGCAACCCGGCGTACTCCCCCTTGCGACCGCGCACGACCGGAGCGAGCACCCAAAAGCGCGTGCCGTCCTCGAGCTCGAGCACGCGGTCGACGATCTGCTGGGGCGTCTGGCGCGCGACCGGCCGGCCGCAGATCGGGCAATGCGGCTTGCCGATCCGCGCGTAGAGGAGACGGAGGTAATCGTAGACCTCGGTGACCGTGCCGACGGTCGAGCGGGGGTTGCGCGACGCCGACTTCTGGTCGATCGAGATCGCGGGCGACAGTCCCTCGATGAAGTCCACGTCTGGCTTGTCCATCTGTCCGAGGAACTGGCGCGCGTAGGCGGACAGCGACTCGACGTAACGGCGCTGCCCCTCGGCGTAGATCGTGTCGAACGCGAGCGACGACTTGCCCGACCCCGACAGGCCCGTGAAGACGATCAGCTTGTCGCGGGGAAGATCGAGGGAGACGTCCTGGAGGTTGTGCTCCCGTGCCCCCCGGATCACGAGACTGCCGGGCACACCGGGAGGATATCGGTCTGCAGCGGCC
>JAJYMD010000139.1 GCA_021787255.1 Actinomycetes bacterium
GCTGGTGGGCTCGCTGGAGACTTGGCGCAGCTCCCCGTCGATCCGCACCCATGGCCGCACGCCGGCTTTCAGGTGCAGGTCCGAGCCATCCCACTGGGCCAGCAGGGAGAGGAGACGGTCGAGGTCCCGCCGGTCCACCGCTGGGAGCTTAGCGCAGGCCGCCGAGCGCAGGCCGGCTGCGCGCCGCCCTCAGCCGAGCGCTGCGCTGCGCAGCTCGTCGAGGGACAGCTCAGCGGTGGCTTCCCCGCCGCACTGAGGGCAGTGGTCGATGTGCCGCCACGACCGCAGGAGCCGCGTGCCCTCGGGGTTCAACAGCACGACGAATGCCTCCGACACCGGGTCCAGCTCGAGCCCGTAGTAGGGCCGCCACGCCGTCGATGCCTGTCGGGCGTCCAGATCCAGGCCCTTCAGGACGCGGCGGAAGCGCATGCGCTCGGTATCGAAGATCCACGTGCTGTGGCACGACTCGAGCACGAGCGGGGTGTCACTCATCGGACGGATCACGCCTCCATCTTGCCCGCAGGGCATATGGATTGCCTATGACACTGATTGCAGTTCGGTGACGATCACGATCGCCCGCTCAGGATGTCACGCCGCTTCGACCTGGTCCACAGGTGCGCGGACCAGGCGAGAGGGCATGCGAGCGAACCGGCTGAGGGGATCAGAGCGGGCCCGAATCGTGCTTGCGGCGACGAAGGATCTCCCGCTTGGTCGACAGCGCACGAAGACCTGCGGCAAGCGCTCGTCGCGTCTCTGCGGGGTCGATGACCTCGTCGACGAAGCCGCGCTCCGCGGCGGGCCAGGGCGCGAGGTAGCGCGCACGGTACTCGTCTTCACGCCGCCGGCGATCTTCCTCGGATGTGCTGCGGTGGAGGATCTGCACGGCGCCCGGCGCGCCCATCACGGCGATCTGCGCTTGCGGCCATGCGAAGCACAGATCGTTGCCGAGCCCTCGGGAGTCCATCACGATGTACGCGCCGCCGAACGCCTTGCGCAGGATGACGCACAGCCGCGGCACCGTCGCGTCGGCATAGGCGAACGCGAGCTCCGCGCCGTGGCGGATCATCCCCCGCCACTCGAGGTCCTTGCCCGGCAGGAACCCAGGAGTGTCGACGAAGGTCAGGATCGGCAGGTTGAACGCGTCGCACAGGCGCACGAAGCGCGCGGCCTTCTGCGACGCCGCGATGTCGAGCGTCCCGGCGAGCGCGCGCGGCTGGTTCGCCACGACGCCGACCGCGCGGCCGTCGAGCCGGCCGAACGCCGTGACGAGCTGCGGCGCCCAGCGCCGCCACAGCTCGCAGACGATCCCGTCGTCGACGACGAGGCTCACGACGTCGCGCACGTCATAGGACGCGCGCTCGTGGGCGGGAACGACGCTGCGCAGCTCGGGCGTGACGCGCTCGGGCGGGTCGTCGGAAGGCACCCGTGGCGCCTCCACGTCGGCGTGGTCCGGAAGGAAGGACAGCAGCCGGGCCATCCCTGCCATCGCGTCGTCGGCTTCCAGCGCGCACACCCCGCTCGTCGTCGCGTGCACGCGCGGGCCGCCGAGCGCCTGGGGGCTCAGACGGACGCCGGTGAACGCCTCGACCATCGCAGGACCCGACAGGAATGCCACAGCGGACGGGTTCATCACGACGAGGTCGCTCAAGCCCAGCAAGAGGGCTGGCCCCGAGATGACCGGGCCGACGGCCGCCGCCAGCACGGGCACGACTCCCGAGCACGCCGCGATCGAGGCTGCCGCGCTCCCCCAGCCGTGCAGCGCGTCGAGCCCGACCGACACGTCCGCGCCGCTCGAGGCGAGCTCGACGAGCAGCGGGATCCTCGCTTCGAGCGCCAGCTTCGCAGCGTGGGCGAGCGACTCGCCGTCCTCGCGCGCGAGCGCGCCACGTCTGCGGCCCGACGAGGTCCGCGCGCGCACGACCCTGCGCCCGTCGACCTCCTCCACGCCGACGGCGACGGTACCGTCGATCCCCGCCCGCACGGGCACCCCCAGACCTGGCGTGACCAGCGAGCCCACCGCCCGCGGATCCTAGGCGCCCCTGCCGGGCGCTCCGGGTGCACGCGTCTGGCCGTCCGACGCTGCAGGACTGGCGCTGCAGGAGTAGACTTGCGCCGGACAGGGTGCTCGCGCCGCTGCGAGCAGTAGCTGTCGCCGCCGGTGGGGACCGGCGGGCCGCTGGGGCACCGGTGACGGTGATCAGCGGCGGAGCAAGGGGAGTGACGGGGATGGGAGAGCGTATCGTCGGGCTCGACATCGGCACGAGCGCCCTCCGAGCGGTAGAGCTGGTGGTCGAGGAGGGGCGACCCCCCGTCCTCGAGGCATTCGGCCAAGTCGGTCTGCCGCCGGGGATCATCGTGGAGGGCGAGGTCCGCGACCGCGCGCAGGTCGCGTCGGCGATCAGGCGGCTCTGGCGCAGCGGCGGCTTCAAGGCCACCCGGGTCCGCCTCGGCGTCGCGGGACTGCGGGCGATCACCCGCGAGATCGAGCTCCCACCCGTTCCTCCCGACGAAGTCGCTGCCGCGGTGACGCTCCAGGCAGAGGACATCGTCCCGTTCCCCGTCGAGCACTCCTCGATCGCCTCGGCGGTCATCTCACGCACCGTGGACACCGAAGGGCTCCCGCTCATCCGGGTCCTCGTGGCCGCGGCCCATCGGGACCTGATCGACGGCGTCGTCTCTGCAGTGGAAGAAGCCGGGCTCGAGCCCGAGGCGATCGATCTCGACACCGCCGCGCTCTCCCGAGCCTTCACCTTGCCAGGCGGCGGGAGCGAGCCTGAAGCGATCGTCTCGGTGGGAGCGGGCCTCACCATGGTGGTGGTCCACCACGGCGGCACCCTCCAGTTCGTCCGGACGATCGACGTGGGCGGCGACACCGTGACCCGGGCGCTCGCGGCCGCGCTCGACCTCCCCGTCGCCGACGCCGAGGTCCTGAAGCGCAGGCTCGGGCTTCCCGGTCAGCACGATCCGGCTGCGCTCAAGGCCGTGGGCAGCGTGGTCGAGCAGCTCGCGGACGAGGTGCAGCGCTCACTGCGCTTCTTCTCGGCGATGCCCGGACGCACAGCACCCGTCCGCGTGCTGCTGACCGGCGGCGGCGCGCGCACCGCCGGCCTTCTCGAGCTGCTGCGTGCACGCATGAACGTCCCGGTCGTGGAGGCGTCCCCGCTCTCGTTGCTCGACCTGAGCCGGATCAAGGTCTCCCCGGAGGAAGCCGAGTCGATCAACCAGACGGTGGCCGTGCCGCTCGGGCTCGCACTGAACGGCCCGGCTCGCACCCGGTTCGAGCTGATCCCGCCGGAGGTCGCGGCCAGGCGAGCAGCGCGACGGCGAAAGCGCCTCGTCACGCTCGCGCTCACCGGCCTCGCGCTCGTGCTCGCCGCCACGTCGGCATGGCGCGTGCTCGCGGTCCGCTCGGCAGAACGCCAGGTCGCGATCCTCCAGTCGACGATCCACACGATCCAGACCGTCGAGATGCCCCGCTACGACAAGGCCGTACGGCTGGGGGACGACGTGACCGCGCTGGAGCACCGGCTCGCGCCGTTGGTTTCCAACGAGGTCGACTGGCTCGTCGTCTTGAACCAGCTCGGCGAGTACCTGCCTCCGAGCGCGGTGCTGAACGGCATCGACCTCGCTGCGGCGGCTCCCACCGGAGGTGCCGCGGGCACCACAACCACCGGCCTTGGCGCCACAGTGATCGGCAGCGGCTCGACGACCGTCTACACCCATACGCTCACACAGGTCACCCAGTTCGGCCTCGCGATGGCGAGGTCGCCTGCGCTCTCGGCGGTCGACCTGAGCGGCTCGGTGGGTTCGAACGCGACATCGGTGACCTTCCCGGTGACGTTCTCGATCACCAAGGCCGCGCACGGCCAGCGGCTCGGGCGCTTCGAGGAGCGGCTCCCATGACGGCCTCGTGG
>JAJYMD010000211.1 GCA_021787255.1 Actinomycetes bacterium
CGTCACCGCGTCGTTGACGGCCGTACGGGAGGACAAGTACTTCGCCGGCCTCTCGGGCACCGTCGCGCTCCAGCGCCGCGTCAGGGTCCATCCGCAGCTCGAGGCGCTCTCCGTCACCGACGAGGGCGACTTCGAGGAGATGCGCACGCTCGCGCCGCCGGTCGCGCGCGGCTGGGAGTACCTCGAAGGAGAGGGCTGGGACTTCGACTCAGAGCTCGCGCAGCTCCCCGAGCTCTTGGCGCAGAAGCTGCGCGCGCCCTCGGTCGCCCCGGGCACCTACGACCTCGTGATCGACCCCACGAACCTGTGGCTGACCATCCACGAGTCGATCGGCCACGCGACCGAGCTCGACAGGGCGCTGGGCTACGAGGCGGCGTTCGCCGGAACGTCCTTCGCGACCCCCGACGGCCTGGGCGTGCTCCGCTACGGGTCCCCTGTGATGCACGTGGTCGGCGACCGCACGAGCGAGCACGGCTTGGCGAGCGTAGCCATCGACGACGAGGGCGTGGCCGCGCAGTCCTTCGACATCGTCCGTGACGGGGTCCTGGCCGGCTACCAGCTGGACCGCGCGATCGCCGCGTCCGTGGGGCTCGGACGGTCCAACGGTTGCGCCTTCTCCGACTCGCCGCTCCACGTCCCCATGCAGCGGATGGCCAACGTCTCGCTCCAGCCGGCCCCGGGAGAGGGGCCGTCGACCGAGGAGCTCATCGCCGGCGTCGACGAGGGGATCTACGTCGTCGGGGACAAGAGCTGGTCGATCGACATGCAGCGCTCCAACTTCCAGTTCACCGGCCAGCGGTTCTACGCGATCCGCCACGGGAGCCTCGTCGGACAGCTGCGCGACGTCGCGTACCAGGCGACGACCACCGACTTCTGGGGCGCGATGGAGGCGGTCGGCGGCCGGCGCACCTACCTCCTCGCCGGCGCCTTGAACTGCGGCAAGGGCCAGCCCGAGCAGGTGGCCCCCGTGAGCCACGGCTGCCCGTCGGCGCTCGTGCGCTCGGTACGCGTCCTGAACACGAAGCACGAGTCGGGGAGATGAGCGCACAGCGCCCCTCCCACCCCGCGCAGGTGGCAGAAGGGGTGCTCCGCGCGGCGAGGCGGCCGTGCGTCGCGATCGTCGAGGAGACGCACGAAGCCGAGGTGCGCTTCGCCAACAACACCGCCACGACCGATGGGGTGCGGGCAGACCGGCGTGTGACCGCGATCGTGGCCGAGCCCCCCGAGTCCCCCGGACGCCCCGGACGTGCGGGGGTGGCACGCCGCAGCGGTGAGGTGGACGCCGGGTCCCTCGTCGCCGAGGCCGAGGCGGCCATCGGCCCCGCGGAGGACGCCGCGCCGCTCGTGGAGGGCGACGTCGCCCCGGATTTCGGCGCGGACGCCCCGACGACCGGCCTGGAGCGCCTCTCGTCGATCCTCGGTCGGCTCGCCGACGCCTTCGCGCACGCCCAGCGCTCGAGGACCGTGCTCTCCGGGTATGCCGAGCACCGCGTCACGACGACCTACCTCGCCTCCTCCAGCGGGCTGCGCCGCCGTCACGTCCAGGTGACCGGGGCCCTGCAGCTCGTCGGGCGCAAGGACGCCGCCTCCGCCTGGGCGGGCGTCGGCACCGCCGACCTCGCCGACGTCGAGCTCGAATCGCTGGAGGAACAGGTGCAGCGGGGGCTCGGCTGGGCCGCCCGGCACGTGGACGTCCCGCCCGGTCGTCACGACGTGGTCCTTCCCCCGAGCGCGGTGGCCGACCTCATGAGCATCCTCGTCGACGCGGCGAGCGGCCGAGCGGCCGAAGAGGGCCGGACCGTCTTCTCCAAGGCGGGCGGCGGGACCCGGATCGGCGAGCTGCTGACGCCGCTGCCCTTCCACCTGTGGAGCGACCCCGCGGAGCCGGGGCTCGAGTGCGCGCCCTTCCTTTGCGCGAGCTTGTCGACCGCCGACACGTCGGTCTTCGACAACGGGATCGCGCTCGGCCACACCGACTGGGTGCGCGCCGGCAAGCTCGAGCGGCTCCGCTACCACCGCGCCGGAGCCGAAGGGTCGCACGCGGCGCCCACCCCGCCGGTCGACAACTTGTCGCTCGAGCTGCCCGGCGGATCGGGCAGCTTGGACGATCTCGTCGCCACGGTCGAGCGCGGGCTCCTCCTCACCTGCCTGTGGTACATCCGCGAGGTCGACCCCAAAACGCTGCTCCTCACCGGCCTCACGCGCGACGGCGTCTACGTCATCGAAGATGGCAGGGTCGTCGGCGCGACGAGCAACTTCCGCTTCAACGAGAGCCCGCTCGACGTGCTCGCCCGTGCGTCGTACGCGACGTCGACGGTGCGCTCCTTCGGCCGGGAGACCGGAACGTGGATGAACCGCACTGCGATGCCGGCGCTGCGCGTCCCGGACTGGAACATGTCGTCGGTGAGCCAGGCGGTGTGAGCCGGCTCCGCGCGATCGAGGCGCCCCTGCCCTGGAACCCCGGCCGCGCGGGGGCGCCGCGCGGCGTAGGGTCGTCGCCGGTGCCACGTACACGAACCCCACCTGCAGACGTCAGCGACGCTCTGCGTGCCGCCGCGCACCTCCACTGGGAGCAGGACGTCCTTCCGGCCCTCTTTAGCTACGCGGCGATCCCGTGCCTTTCTCCTGCCTTCGACGAGCACTGGGAGACGGCAGGCCACCTCGCCGAGGCGGCGTCGCTGATGGCCGTATGGAGCAGGACCAGGGGGATCGACGGGCTCAGCGCGCAGGTGGTCGGCAAGGCGGGACGGACCCCCCTCCTCCTCCTCGACGCGCCCAGCACCTGCGGCAGGGACGGCACCGTCCTCGTCTACGGCCACCTCGACAAGCAGCCTCCCCTCGGGGAGTGGCGCGAGGGTCTCGGCCCCTTCGCGCCTGCGCGGGAGGGAGATCGGCTCTACGGTAGGGGCACCGCCGACGACGGCTACGCGCTGTTCGCGGCGACGACCGCGATCGAGTTGCTGGACGAAGCCGGGGTCCCCCGGCCGCGCGTCGTCGTGCTCGTCGAGGCGAGCGAGGAGAGCGGGAGCCCGGACCTTCCCGCGCACCTCGACGACCTCGGGGCCCGGCTCGGCGACCCGGCGCTCGTGGTCTGCCTCGACTCGGGCTGCCTCGGCTACGACCGCCTCTGGCTCACCTCGTCGTTGCGGGGCAACCTCCTGGCGACGGTCTGCGTGCAGGTGCTCACCGAGGGCGTGCACAGCGGCAGCGCGGGCGGCGTCGTCCCGACATCGTTCCGACTGCTGCGCCTGCTGCTCGACCGCCTCGAGGACGCTCGCACCGGTGAGGTCCGCCTGGCGGCGCTGCACGCCGACATGCCAGACGAGCCGAGCCCGCTCGGGACCTCCGCCGTGCCCGACGAGCCCGTCTCGAAGGCGGCGCCGGTGTGGGACGCCACCGAGGTCTTCCCGGTCGTCCCGGGTCTCGTGCTCGACGGAGCGTCGGACCAGGAGCGGCTCCTCAGGCGCGCCTGGGCCCCGGCGATGGCCATCACGGGCATGGACGGCATCCCCGCCGTGCGCGACGGCGGCAACGTCCTGCGCCCCTTCACCACCGCGAAGATCTCGATACGCCTCCCGCCCAGCGTGAACGCGGCGCAGGCCGCCGAAGCCGTCGCCGCCGCGCTCCTCGCCGACCCTCCCTCGGGGGCGGCGGTCCGCGTGCACCTCGAGACCCCGGCGCCGGGCTGGGTGGCGCCGCCGCTCGCCCCCTGGGTCGCCGAGGCCTTCACCCGCGCCTCCGAGGAGGTCTTCGGCGCGCCCCCCGGCACCTTCGGGGAGGGTGGGACGATCCCGTTCCTCGCCATGCTGGGCGAGCGCTTCCCCGGAGTGCCGCTGGTCGCGACCGGGGTGCTCGGGCCCGGGAGCAACGCGCACGGACCCAATGAGTTCCTGCACCTCCCGATGGCC
>JAJYMD010000237.1 GCA_021787255.1 Actinomycetes bacterium
CCGCCCGGCGAAGGCCCCGATGACCGCGTCGATCTCCTCACGGGGGCTGTAGGGGTCGGCGCCCCCGAAGTGGAAGAGCACCGGACAGCTGATCCGGTCGGCGAGGTCGAGCTCGGCCGCGATCCCCGAGCCGTAGTACGAGACGCAGGCGTCGGGGTCCGAGGCGGCGGCCACCTCGTACGCGAGCCGTCCCCCCAGGCAGTACCCCATCACGGCGACCTTACCGGTGACTTCCGGCATCTTCTTCAGGTGGGACAACGCGGCGACCAGGTCGCCGGTCGTGACGTGCTTGGGGATCTCCGAGAACCTTCCCATGTAGCCGAACGCGACCTCGAGCGCCGCCTCGTCGTGGGCCAGCGAGACATTTCGCTCCACTCGCCAGAAGACGTCGGGGACGAGCACCGAGTAGCCGAGGCCGGCGAGGATCGCCGCCTTGCTCCGGAGGAACTCCTCCACGCCGTAGATCTCCTGGAGGAGCAGGATGCCCGGCCCCCTCTCCGTGGAGATGAATGCGTGGGCATCGAACGACTCCCCTGTCGGGGCGCCGACGCGCTCGCTCCTCGTGACGATGCTCATCGCCGGCTCAGCGTAACGAGGGCTCGAGGATCACGCCATCGTCGCGATGATCTCGCGCACGATCTCGACGTTCGTGTCGGGGTGGAGCAGGGCGAGGCGCCCCATGCTCCTCCCCTCCCAGGTCGTCGGGGTCACGAACGCCACCTGGTCCGCGAGGAGCTGCGCAGACCACGCCTCATAGTCTGCCCTCGACCACCCCTTTCTGTGGAAGAGCACGATCGAGAGCGTCGGCTCGCGTACGAGCTCCAGGTACGGCGTCTCCGAGATGAGCGACGCGGCGGCTCGCGCATTGGCGAGCACCGTCTCGACAGCGTCTCGGTACGCGTTGGTGCCGTGGACGGCGAGCGAGAACCACAGGGGCAGCCCCCTGGCGCGCCTCGACAAGTGGTAGGCGTAGTCGGTCGGGTTCCACGGCACGTCCGCGGACGGGTCCTCCTCGCCAGGGGCACCGTCCTCGGCACCCGGGAGGGCCTCGTGGATCGCGTCGAGATACGCCGCGTCCTGGGTGTGCACAGCCTTGGCGAGCGCCGGCTCACGGTAGATGAGCGCCGCGCAGTCATAGGGGCCGAAGAGCCATTTGTGCGGGTCGACGACGAGGGAGTCCGCGAGCTCGATGCCCTCGAAGAGCCCCCTGGCACTCGTGGAGAAGAGCGCGCCGCCGCCGTACGCGGCGTCGACGTGGAGCCACAGCGCCCTGCGTCGCGCGACCTCCGCCACGCCGGCGAGGTCGTCGACGATCCCCGCGTTGGTGGTCCCGGCGGTGGCGACGACACCGACGACGTCCGCCGCGCCGGGCTGTCCGGAGCTGAGCGCGGCCTCCAGGCCCTCCCCCGTCAGTCGATGGTCCGTCACAGGGACCAGGAACGGCTCGACGCCGAGCACTCTCAGGGCCTTCCCGACAGAGGAGTGCGCCTCGTCCGTGCAGGCGATCTTCTGCGCGCCGGTCCTGTGACCGCGCAGCGACGCGGTGTCGCGTGCGACCATGAGAGCGGAGAGGTTCGCCGCGGATCCGCCCGACACGAAGCAGCCCCCCGCGCTCCTCGGCAACCCGGCGAGCCCCGAGATGACCCCCAACGCCTGGTTCTCCGCGGACACTGCTCCGGCTGCCTCGAGCCATGAGGTTGCGTGCATCGAGCTGCTCGAGACAACCATGTCGAACAAGAGGCTCGCCTTGGTCGGCGCCGCCGGGATGAACGAGAGGAACCTCGGGCTGTCCGCGGAGATCACCGCCGTCGCGAGCCGGTTCGCGAACAGGTCGAGCACGCGGGCGGGATCGTTCCCCTCCGGGGTGATGAGACCGTCGAGGACGTGGTGCAGGGGGGTTGCATAGCCTCCGTAGTCGAGGGGCACGGGATCCAGCGACAGCCTGTCCCGGCAGTACCCGAGGACGAGGTCCACAGTCTTCTCGTCGAACACGAACATTGGATTCCGCATCGTTGTGTCGCTCTCTTCTTGCCGGTCTTGTCGGTGCCTCGGGTGCCTGGCACGCGGCGGCGCTGGCGCTCGCTGCCCGCGTCCGGTGCCCGGCCCTCACGCACTCGGACTGCCAGTGTCGCAGCCCTCAGCGGCCGCGGCCACCCGGCGGCGGGTGGTCGGAGGCAGTGGCCACTTGCGCTGGTCGGGCGGTCGGTGACCGGGGTGATCCGCGGGGGTCGCGCGGTCGGCGGCCGGGGTGATCCGCGGGGGTCGAGCGGTGGCGGCCGGGGTGATCCGCGGGGGACGCTCGCGCCTCTGACGGGCATCGGCCACCCCGGTGCCGGGCGATAGGCTGACCCGGCTCCAGGCGGCGTGGCCGAGTGGTTTAGGCAGGGGCCTGCAAAGCCCCGTACACCGGTTCGATTCCGGTCGCCGCCTCCACCGCAACACCCCGCGCGTCGGCTCGGGGGCACCGACAGCACCGGGGGCACCAACAGCACCGGGGGCACCGACAGCACCGGGGGCACCGACAGCACCGGGGACATCGACAGCACCGGCGGCACCAACAGCACCGGCGGCACCGACGCACGGCCTCGTCGACCGTCCATCGGTTACGGTGCGCCGAGCGCGCACCATTGTCCGAGGAAGGCGTGCCCTGTGCCCCGAGGGAGAGGAGGAGCACGTGGAGGTCGGTGGAGGTGAAGGCAGCGAGGCGCCGGAGCAACTGGCGGACCCTCATCCCTCGAGCGCCTCCGTCGCATCCCTCGACGCGACGGAGCTCTCCACGCTCATCGACCAAGGAGAGCTGACCTCGGCAGAGGTCGTCGCTTTGCTCGTCGCGCGCATCGAAGCGCTCGACTCTGGTCCGAACGGTCTGCACGCCATCATCGAGCTCGCTCCCGACGTGGAGAACGTCGCGGTCCGGATGGACGAGGAAAGGCGCGCCGGCCGCACGCGTGGACCGCTCCACGGGATCCCGGTGCTCGTGAAGGACAACATCGACACGGCCGCACCCCTGCACACGAGCGCCGGGTCGCTCGTCTTCGGCGGAGCTTCTCCTGGTGCGGATGCCCCTCTCGTGCGCGCACTGCGCGACGCCGGCGCCATCGTCATCGGAAAGGCGAACCTCTCGGAGTGGGCGAACTTCCGAGGCACCAGGTCCTCGAGTGGTTGGAGCGCGCTCGGGGGACAGACGCGCAACCCGCATGCGCTGGACCGGACTCCAGGCGGCTCGTCCTCGGGATCCGGCGCCGCGGTCGCCGCGCGGCTGGTACCTCTCGCCGTCGGGACCGAGACGGACGGCTCGATCATCTGCCCGGCAGCTGCGTGCGGCGTCGCCGGCTTGAAGCCGACCCTCGGGCTGGTGAGCCGCACGGGCATCGTGCCGATCGCCGCTTCGCAGGACACCGCGGGGCCGATTGCGAGATCGGTTCGCGACCTCGGGCTGCTGCTCCAGGTGCTCGCAAGGGCGATCGACGACGGCGAGGACCACGCCGCGACGAAGGTGCGGCGCCCTCTCGGCTACGAGCCCGCCGAGCTCGGGCGAGTCGGATCGGCCGAGCTCGGCGGGCTACGGGTGGGCATTGTGCGTGGTGCCGGGTACACCGGCTACCACCCGCCCACGGACGAGGCTGTCGGTGCAGCCGTGCATGCGCTCGCCGACGCCGGCGCGCAACTGGTGGACCCCGTCGACGGGCTGCCACCCTCCTCGACCTGGGAGGAGGACGAGCTCATCGTGCTCCTCCACGAGTTCCGCGTGGGCATGCGGGGTTACCTCGCTCGTCGCGCTGGCGCGCACGATGGTGCGAGCTCCACCGCGGATTGCGCACCAGCCAGCTTCCCGCGCTCCCTCGACGACCTCCTGGCACATGCCCACAACGAGCCGCGAGAGC
>JAJYMD010000348.1 GCA_021787255.1 Actinomycetes bacterium
GCCCAGGGTCACCCGTACGGCGTCGGCCAGCTTGTTCATGCCGGTCTCGAGCTTCCGCCGGGCGTCTTCGTCGAAGGCGATCAGCTTGGGCATGTGGTCGTGTCCTCCGTGTCGATGGTGATCTTGCGATCGTTGGTCCTGTCCGTTCCAGCCGGACACCTTAGCAGAACTGTTGGCACTCGCGCTCGTCGAGTGCCAACAGCAAACCACGTCGGCACGGAGGCGTCAACCGGTTCTCCCCTCGCCTAGGCACCCCCCGCCACCGCCGGCACGATCGACACGGTCTGTGTCGGTGCGACCGGGGTCTCGAGGCCGGATGCGAAGCGTATGTCCTCGTCGGCGACGAAGACGTTCACGAAGCGCCGCAGCGCGCCGTCTCCGTCGAAGAGCCGCTCGGCGAGGCCGGGGTACAGCTCGTCGAGGGCCCTCAGCGCCTCGCCGACGGTGGTCGCCTCCACGGGCACCTCGCCGGCTCCGCCGGTCAGCTGGCGCAGCTGGGTGGGGACACGGACGATCACCGGCACGTCAGCACCGGCTCCACGGCCGTCTCGAAGGCCTCGAGGCTCGGCTCCACGGTCACGCCCGGACCCGCCAGCGCACCGAGCGTCTCCACCGTCTTCAGCCCGTGCCCGGACACGATCGCCACGACGCGCTCGTCCCGCCGCACCACCCCCGCCGCCGCCAGCTTGGCGAGCGTGGCGATGGTGACGCCGCCGGCCGTCTCGGCGAAGATCCCCTCGGTGCGTGCGAGCAGCCCGATGGCGTCGAGGATCTCGTCGTCGCCGACCGAGCCGACCGCTCCCCCGGAACGGCGCACGGCCTGGAGCGCGTAGTAGCCGTCGGCCGGGTCGCCAATGGCGAGGGACTTCGCGATCGTGGAGGGTCGGACCGGCCTGACGTCGTCGGACCCCTCGTCGAACGCCTTCGCGACGGGCGCGCACCCGGCTGCCTGGGCGCCCGAGACCCGCACGGCGGCGCCCTCCTCGGCGGGCAACAGCCCGACCGCGCTCAGCTCCCGGAAGCCCTTCGCGACCTTGGTCAGCTGGCTGCCGGAGGCGACGGGGACGACCACGTGGTCAGGCGCTCGCCACCCGAGCTGCTCTGCGATCTCGAACGCGAGGGTCTTCGAACCCTCGGCGTAGTAGGCACGCAGGTTCACGTTGGCGAAGGCCCAGGACTCGTGCTCGGCGGCCAGCTCGGCGCAGAGCCGGTTCACCTGGTCGTAGCTGCCGTCGACCGCGACCACCGTGCCGCCGTAGATCGCGGCCATGGCGATCTTCGCCCGCTCCAGGTCCTTCGGCACGAGCACGACCGACGTCATCCCCGCACGAGCCGCATGCGCCGCGACCGAGGCCGCGAGGTTCCCGGTCGACGCGCAGGCGGCCACCTTGAACCCGAGCTGGCGGGCCTTCGTGAGCGCCACGGACACGACCCGGTCCTTGAACGACCCCGTCGGGTTGGCCGTGTCGTCCTTCAGCCAGAGCTCGCCGAGGCCGAGCTCTGCCGCGAGGCGATCCGCTCGCACGAGGGGGGTCCAGCCGGCCCCGAGCTCGACTGGGCGCACGTCGTCGACGGGCAGGAGCGCCCGGTAGCGCCACATCGTGCGTGGGCCCGCCGCGATCTCCTCCCGGCGGAGCCTCGCAGCGACCGCCTCGTAGTCGTAGGCGACCTCGAGCGGGCCGAAGCAGAAGTCGCAGGCGTGCAACGCCTCGAGGGGGAAGGTCCGGCCGCACTCGCGGCAGGTCAGTGCGGTCGCAGTCACGGGTTCCACGTGCGCCTCCTCATCGGTCGGGCATTGGCACCTGGCGCGCTGTGCGCTGGTTGCCGCGGCGTCGACGGGCCCGTCCCTCAGCCGCTCTTGATAAGTGACGGCCATGATGCCCCTCGACGCCGTCCGCGCGCAAGTCGGGCCGCCACCAGCGCGCGTGCCTCGAAGATCGACGATGATCGCGGCGTGGGCCACGATCCCGTGCAAACGTTCTCCCGGGACGCCTTCCCGCTCGACGTCGTCTTGGCGGCCAAGCGCGGACGGACCGTGTCGGTCTGCATCCCCGCCCACAACGAAGCCCCGACCGTCGCGCTCGTCCTCGCCGCCGTCCGAGCCCACCGACGAGCGCATGGTGGCTCCGGGCTCGTGGACGAGGTGCTCGTCGTCGACGACGGCTCGACCGACACGACCGCACAGGAGGCGGCGGCCGCAGGCGCACGGGTGGTGCGCCTCCCCGAACGGGTCGGCAAGGGCGGGGCCATGCGGGCGGCGCTCGAGGCCGCCTCGGGCGAGGTCCTCGTGTTCCTCGACGCCGACGTCGAGAACACGACCGCGGCGTTCGTCACGAGCCTGCTCGGCCCGCTGCTCACGGCCCCCGGTGAGTTCGCGCTGGTGAAGGGGTACTACGAGCGCCCGATCGGCGGCTTCCCGACGGGTGGCGGCCGGGTGACCGAGCTCGTCGCGCGCCCGGTCCTGGAGGTGCTCTTCCCCGAGCTCCCCGAGCTCAAGGAGGTGCGCCAGCCGCTCGCCGGTGAGACCGCCGCGCCACGTTGGGTGCTCGAGAAGGTGGAGCTCGCCCCTGGCTACGGCGTGGAGATCGGCCTCCTCGTCGACGTCGTGGCCCGCTTCGGCGCGCGCGCGGTGGCCCAGGTCGACCTGGGGACCCGCGTGCACCGGAACCGCTCTCTCGAGGAGCTGCGCCCGCAGGCGGCCGAGGTGCTGCGCGCAGCCTTGGAGCGCTCCGACAGACCGGCCCGGTAGCGTCGTCGCGATGCAGGACGCGATGCAGGACGTCGTCGTCGTCTCGAACCGAGGGCCGCTCTCCTTTGCGGCTGGCGGCGACGGCGAGCCGGTGCGTGCCGGCACCGGAGGGGGTCTGGCAGCGACCCTGCACCCGCTGCTCGTCGGGACCGGCGCGACCTGGGTCGCGGCTGCGATGAGCGACGCCGACCGCAGGGCGGCGGCCCTCGGGCTCATGCAGGACGAGGGGCTCCGGATCGTCACCGTCGAGCCCGACCCCGCTGCCTACCACATGGCCTACAACGTCGTGTCGAACGCGACGCTGTGGTTCTGCCACCACCATCTGTGGGACCTGGCGCGCCGGCCGCGCCTCGACCGGCGTTGGCACGAGGCGTGGGACGCGTACCGCGACGTGAACCGCGCCTTCGCCGAGCAGGTCGCCGAGCACGCGCCCCACGGCGCACGCGTGCTCGTGCAGGACTATCACCTGTCCCTGGTCGCTGGCATGCTCGCCGGAAGGCGCCCGGACCTGAGGACCACGCACTTCTCCCACACGCCGTTCGCCGACCCGGGGATCCTGCGCGCCCTGCCGTCCAGCGCGGCGGGCGAGCTCCTGGCGGGGATGGCGGGGTCCGGTGCCTGCGGCTTCCACACCCGGAGGTGGGAGGCGAGCTTCCGGGGGGCGTTCTCGGACCCGACGCTGCTCTCGGACGCCGGCGTTCCCGGCGCCCCCCCGACGTACGTCGCGCCGCTCGGCCCGCACCCGGGGTCCCTCGAGGCCGAGGTCGCCTCGGACGCGGTCGTCCGGGCGCGCCGGCTGATCGAGGAGCAGGCCGGCGGGCGGCGGCTCGTCGTGCGCGTCGACCGGGTGGAGCTGTCGAAGAACATCCTGCGAGGGCTGTGGGCCTTCGACGAGCTGCTCGAGACGCGCCCGCGCTGGAGGGACCGGGTCACCATGCTCACGCTGGCCTACCCCTCGCGCGAAGCGCTCGCCGAGTACCTCGCCTACCGCAGCGAGGTGGAGCACACGGTCGAGCGCCTGAACGAGCGATGGGGCACTGCGGACTGGCTCCCCGTCGCGCTCAGCGTCGCCGACGACCGGGCCCGCTCGATGGCCGCGCTCAGCGCCTACGACGTCCTCCTCGTG
>JAJYMD010000332.1 GCA_021787255.1 Actinomycetes bacterium
GGTGACCACGAGGTTCATCCGCACCGGGTGGTCGAGCGCAGGGGAGGTCTCCTGGAGCTCCGCCCGGATCGCGTGCGCCTCCTCGATCCACTCGTCGCTGAGGAATGGATGGGGCATGGAGCCGCTCCTTCGGGCTGCGGTCGTCTGGTCGCAGGTTCACAGAGAGGTTACGGCGCGCGCGTCCTCGTCGGGCGCGGCCCAGTCGGAGGAGGTGGCCGAGCCGGAGGCGGCCGAGCCGGGCGCGGCGGCGTCGATAGAGTCCCAGGGGTGCCCGCCCCGACGATGCCCGGAGCCGACTCCTTCTCCGCCGCCGGGGGCCCGCAGGGCGCGCTCTGCGTCCATGGGTTCGGCGGGAGCCCGTTCGGCATGCGGCGCACGGCGGCGAGGCTCGCGGCGAGAGGGCTGACGGTGGAGGCGCCGCTCCTGCCTGGGCACGGGACGGCGATCGAGGACCTGGTGCCCCTCGGCTGGGCGGACTGGTCGTACGCCGCCGAGGAGGCCTACGAGCGCCTCAGGGCCCGGTGCCCCCGAGTCGCGGTCGTCGGCCACTCGATGGGGGGAACCCTGGCATGCTGGCTCGCAGAGCGTCATGCAGACATTTGCGGCATCGCGGTCGTGAACCCGCTGGTCGAGCCGTTCGACGACGGCCTGCGGTCGGCGGCACGCGCCCTGCTCGACTCCGGGACGACCGTCTGGCACGGCGAGGGGGAGTCGCCGGACACCGCGGACCCGACGGCCACCTTCCCGAGCTACGACGGCACCCCGATCGCCGCCTTCCTCTCCCTGAACGAGGGAGCAGAGGAGGTGGCGCGCGGGCTCGGCCGGATCCGCTGCCCGACCCTCGTCATCTCGAGCAGGAAGGACCACGTCGTGCCCACGACCAACGGTGATCTGCTGGTGTCGTCGGTGGGCGGGCCGTGCGAGCGCGTGTGGCTCGAGCGGAGCTACCACAATGCGTTGGTGGACTACGACCACGAGGAGGTGGAGGCGAGCATCGAGGCGTTCGTCGTGTCCGTGACCGGAGCGACCGAGCACGATCCGTGCGAGCCCACGGAGGTGCTCGAGGCATGAGCGAGCCGAAGCCCCTTGGTCGCGACGACGTCGCGCACGTGGCCCGGCTCGCGCGCCTGTCGCTCTCTGAGGCGGAGCTCGAGATGTTCACGGACCAGCTCGCCCGCGTGGTCGACCATGCCGGCGACATCGCTGCGCTCGACGTCGAGAGCGTGCCGCCAACGGCGCACCCGCTGCCCGTCCGCAACGTCCTGCGTCCTGACGAACCCCGTCCCGGGCTCGATCGGGACGAGGTGCTCGCGGCCGCGCCCGACTCGGAGGCCGGGAGGTTCAAGGTGCCACGCATCGTCGGGGAGGCGCCGTGACCTCCGAAGGTGCTGACGCCTCGCGCGACGACCAGCCCGACAGCGCGCTCGCCATCGCTGCAGCCGTCCGCAGCGGCGAGCGGACCGCCGCTTCGGTCGTGGAGGTGTCCCTCGGGGCGATCGCCGCGCGCGACCCCGAGCTCCACGCCTTCCTGCACGTTGCCAGCGACCATGCGCGAGCCGCCGCTGCCGCGATCGACGAGACGGTGAGGGCCGGGAGGGACCCCGGACCTTTGGCGGGGGTGCCGGTCGCGCTGAAGGACAACCTGTGCACCCGTGGAGTGCCCACGACCTGCGCGTCCAAGATCCTCGAGGGATGGCGGCCTCCGTACGACGCGACCGTGGTCACGCGCCTTCAGGACGCGGGCGCGGTCGTGGTCGGGAAGACGAACCTGGACGAGTTCGCGATGGGATCGTCGACGGAGAATTCTTGCAAGGGGCCGACGCGCCACCCCATGGACCCGACGAGGGTCCCAGGCGGCTCCTCGGGTGGGTCGGCCGCCGCGGTGGCCGCCGGGCTTGTCCCGCTCGGGCTCGGCTCGGACACCGGAGGCTCGGTGCGCCAGCCCGCCGCGCTGTGCGGAGTCGTCGGGGTGAAGCCCACCTACGGGGTCGTGTCCCGCTACGGGCTCGTGGCCTTCGCGAGCTCGCTGGACCAGATCGGTCCTCTGGCGCGCTCGGTCGCGGACGCCGCCGTGCTCTTCGAGGTGATCGCCGGGCACGACCCACTCGACAGCACCTCCCTGGACGAGCCCGTTCCCCGGGTCACGAGGGTGCTCGAGGCCGGCGTCGAGGGCCTGCGGGTGGGCGTCTGCAACGAGCTCGTGGAGGGCACCTCGCCCGATGTCGCGCGCCGGGTGCGCGAGGCTGCCGAGGATCTGGCCAAGGCTGGGGCGCTCGTCGAGGAGGTCTCGGTGCCCGAGATGCGCTTCGGTCTCTCTGCGTACTACCTCATCGCGCCGGCGGAGGCGTCGTCGAACCTCGCGCGCTACGACGGCGTCCGCTACGGGCTCCGGGTGGACGCGCCGGACGTGGCCGCGATGAACACTGCGACCCGCACGGCCGGCTTCGGAGCCGAGGTGAAGCGCCGCATCATGCTCGGCACCTACGCGCTGTCCGCCGGCTACTACGACGCCTACTATGCGAAGGCCCAGCGGGTACGCACCCTTTTGATCAGGGCGTTCGAGCGCGCATACGAGCGCTTGGACGTGCTGCTCGGCGCGACGTCGCCCACGACCGCCTTCGAGATCGGCGAACGCGTCGTCGACCCGCTCGCGATGTACATGTCCGACGTCTGCACGATCCCTTCCAACCTCTCCGGCCATCCGGCGATGAGCGTGCCGTTCGGCACGGGCGAGGATGGCCTTCCAGTGGGCGTCCAGGTGCTCGCACCTGCGCTCCATGAGGAACCGATGTTCCAGGTGGCCGCGGCCCTGGAGCGTGCGGCCGCGGCTCGCGCAGCAGCCGTGCCCGGCGGCGAGGGCCGACGATGAGACCCCCCGCAGGCATCGATGGCGGTGCGGGCGACGGCGGCGCGGGCGGTGCAGGTGGAAACCGCGGTGCGGGCGACAGTGCCACTGGCGACGCCGTCGCGCGTGGCTCGGGCGCGACGGACTGGGAGACGGTCGTCGGCCTCGAGGTCCACTGCGAGCTGAAGACGCAGACGAAGCTCTTCTGCTGCTGCAAGAACGCGTTCGGCGACGAGCCGAACACGAACGTCTGCCCGGTGTGCCTGGGCCTGCCCGGGTCGTTGCCGGTCCTGAACGCCTTCGCGGTCGAGCTCGCGATGCGGATCGGGGCTGCGCTCCACTGCGAGGTGCGCCCCTCCAGCTTCCACCGCAAGAACTACTTCTATCCCGACATGCCGAAGGACTACCAGATCAGCCAGTACGACGAGCCGATCAACGTCGGCGGCTGGCTGGACCTCCCCGACGGGAGCAGGGTCCGCATCGTCCGTGCGCACCTCGAGGAGGACACCGGCAAGACGACCCACCAGGGCGAGTCCGGGCGCATCCACGCGGCCGACTACGCGCTGGTCGACTACAACCGTGCCGGGGTCCCGCTCGTCGAGATCGTGAGCGAGCCCGACATCCGATCGTCCGCACAGGCGCGCCGTTACGTGACAGAGCTCCGCGCGGTGCTGGTGGCGACGGGCGCCTCCGACGGGCGGATGGAGGAAGGGTCGTTGCGGGTGGACGCGAACGTGTCGGTGCGGCGAGCCGGTACGACTGCGTACGGGACGCGCTGCGAGATCAAGAACCTGAACTCGCTGCGCTCGCTCGGCCGGGCCATCGACTACGAGACCGCGCGCCAGATCGCGCTGCTGGAGGCGACAGGAGTCGTGGACCAGGAGACGCGCCACTGGGACGAGAGCGGCGGCCGCACGATCCCGCTCCGCTCGAAGGAGGAGGCCTTCGACTACCGGTACTTCCCCGAGCCGGACCTCGTCCCCCTCGTGCCGGAGGCAGAGTGGCAGGCGCGCGCGGCG
>JAJYMD010000153.1 GCA_021787255.1 Actinomycetes bacterium
CAAGGACAGTCGCGAGCACTTCGAGATGCGGGTGCACAAGCGGCTGGTGGACATCGTCGAGCACACGCCCAAGACGGTCGACTCGCTCCAGCGCCTCGACCTGCCCGCGGGCGTGGACATCGAGATCAAGATCCAGAACGCCTGACAGCGCGCGGCGCCCCGCCGACACGAGCGGGGCGCGGTCGTCTTGGCGACCGGGCTCGAGTCCGGTAACATGGTGCCCCGGCCGTCAGAGCGGCCGGGGCAGCGGGAGTCCCGCACCGATCCAGCAGACGTGCCGGAGCGCCCGCCGCGCCCTTCGGGGAGCGGCGGGGACGTCCGGCCGGCACAGGACGAGCGCTCCGCTCGGGCTTCTCCGGGCGGAGCGTTGGCATGCGCACGGGTGGTCCGAGGCGCAAGGGAGAGACGTGGCAAGGAAGGCGATCGTCGGCGAGAAGGTCGGCATGACCCAGGTATGGGACGACCAGCACCGTGCCATACCCGTGACGGTGCTGCGCGTCGCGCCGGCGCGGGTCGTCCAGGTGAAGACGCCCGAGCACGAGGGGTACGCCGCGCTCCAGGTCACCTGGGGGTTCCGCCGCGCGTCGAGCCTGACCAGGGCCGAGCGGGGCCACTACGAGCACGCGGGTGTCGACCCCGGCGCAGGTCTCGTGGAGCTCCGGCTCGAGGACACGAGCACCTTCGAAGTCGGCCAGGAGCTGACCGCCGAGCTGTGGAGCGCGGGTGAGCGCGTCGACGCCATCGCGGTGAGCAAGGGCAAGGGCTTCGCTGGTGGCATGAAGCGGCACAACTTCAAGGGCCAGGGTGCGGCGCACGGCAATCACAAGCACCATCGGGCGCCCGGCTCGATCGGGGCGTGCGCCACGCCGGCCAAGGTGTTCAAGGGCACGCGCATGGCCGGGCGCATGGGCGGCCGTCAGGTGACGGCGCTGAACCTCGAAGTCGTCTCCAGCGACGCCCAGCGCGAGCTCGTCCTCGTGAAGGGGGCCGTGCCCGGGCCGCGCGGCGCGATGGTCGTCCTGCGCGACTCGGTGAAGGCGCCGCCCCAGCGCAACGGGAGCGGGCGGTGAGCCCGGCTGTCGGCACGTGGGAGGGTGTCGGCTCCGGCACGCGAGCCGTGCCGAAGAGCCGTCGCTCCCCGATCCGCAAACAGCGCCCGTCGCCCGTCGCCCGCTCGGTCGAGCGCCGGGACATGGGCGGGAGGCCGCTCGGCCCGGTGGAGCTCGCCCCGGAGGTCTTCGGCATCGAGCCCCACCAAGCGGTGCTGCACCAGGTCGTGACGGCGCAGCTCGCTGCGGCCCGTGCCGGCACCCAGTCCACGAAGACGCGCGCCGAGGTGAGCGGCGGGGGTGCGAAACCGTGGCGCCAGAAGGGCACCGGCCGGGCGCGCCAGGGCTCGAACCGCGCGCCGCACTGGGAGGGCGGCGGGATCGCCCTCGGCCCCAAGCCGCGGAGCCATGCGCAGCGCACCCCGAAGAAGATGGTGCGGCTCGCCCTGTGCTCCGCGCTCTCGGACCGCGCGGCGCAGTCTCGGGTGGCACTCGTCGACGCGTGGCGCTTCGAGGTCCCGAAGACCAAGGACGCCATCAGGTCCCTCGAGGCGCTCGGCCTCAGAGGACGAGTGCTGGTGGTGCTCGAGGACGGCGAGACGAACGCCGAGCGCTCCTTCGCGAACGTCCCGGAGGTTCGGACCGTCCTTTCCGCCGAGCTCTGCGCGTACGACGTGCTGCGCTCCGACTGGGTGGTCTTCACCGACGGCACGCTTCCTGGCGCTGAGCCTGCGGCGCGTGCTGCAGACGAGGAGGCCGAGCGATGAAGGAGCCCACGTCGGTGCTGCGGCGACCGGTCATCTCCGAGAAGTCGTACGCGCTCATGAACCGGAACGTCTACGTCTTCGTGGTCGACCGGCACGCCACGAAGGTCGACATCCGCCGTGCCGTCGAGCAGGGGTTCGACGTGCGTGTCGACAGCGTGAACACCTTGAACCGCAAGGGGAGGATCGTTCGCAACCGACGGACCAACAAGACCGGCCGCCGTCCGGACACCAAGCGCGCCTTCGTGACGCTGCACCCGGGCGACAAGATCGACCTGTTCGGGAGCTGACGACGCCATGACGCTCCGCTCTCGCAAGCCCACCAGCGCCGGACGGCGGTTCCAGACCGTGTCGGACTTCGCCGAGATCACGCGGGATCGGCCCGAGCGCTCGCTGCTCGCGTCGAGCCCCGGCTCCGGCGGGCGCAACAACTACGGCCGCAAGACCGCGCGCCATCGTGGTGGCGGCCACAAGCGCCAGTACCGGATCGTCGACTTCCGCCGGGACAAGGACGGGGTGCCGGCGAAGGTCGCCGCGGTCGAGTACGACCCGAACCGCAACGCGCGGATCGCGTTGCTGCACTTTGCTGACGGCGAGAAGCGCTACATCCTTGCGCCCGCCGGGATCCGGGTCGGCGACGTCCTCCAGAACGGCCAGGGGTCCGAGATCCGCCCCGGCAACGCCCTGCCGCTCCGCTACATCCCGGTGGGCTCCGTCGTGCACTGTGTCGAGCTGCGGCCCGGCGGCGGCGGCAAGCTCGCCAGGGGCGCGGGCATGAGCGTGCAGCTGGTCGCGAAGGAGGGGCCCTTCGCCACGCTCCGGCTCCCTTCGACCGAGATGCGCCGCGTCTCCATCGAGTGCCGCGCCACCCTCGGTGTGGTCGGGAACGCCGAGGCGGAGCTCGTGAAGGTGGGCAAGGCGGGCCGGAACCGCTGGAGGGGCGTCCGTCCGCAGACCCGCGGCGTCGCGATGAACCCGGTCGACCACCCGCTGGGCGGGGGGGAGGGCAAGTCCTCGGGCGGTCGCCACCCCGTGTCGCCCTGGGGGAAGCCCGAGGGTCGCACCCGCGCGCGGCACAAGGAGTCCGACAAGTTGATCGTCCGCCGCCGCCGCACGCGCGGCGCGCGGCGCTAGCAGGAGGTCGCAGTGCCGCGCAGCTTGAAGAAGGGGCCCTTCGTCGACGACCACCTGCTGAAGAAGGTCGACGCGCTGAATTCGACGGGCGAGAAGCGGGTCATCAAGACCTGGTCTCGTCGTTCGACGATCATCCCCGACATGGTCGGGCACACGATCGCCGTGCACGACGGCCGCCGTCACGTGCCGGTGTACGTGACCGAGTCGATGGTCGGCCACAAGCTCGGCGAGTTCGCTCCCACGCGTACCTTCCGCTACCACGCGGGCCAAGAGCGTGCGGGGAGGCGCTGAGATGCCGGGCCCCAAGACCAACGAGCGTCCGGGGACGCGCGCGGTCCTGCGCCATTGCCGTATGTCCGCGACCAAGGCGCGTGTGGTGCTGAACCTCATCAGGGGTCAGGACGTCGACCGCGCGACGGAGATCCTCCGGCACACCCCCCGCGAAGCCGCCGACATCGTGGGCAAGCTCCTCGCCTCCGCGGTCGCGAACGCCGTGCACAACGACGGCGAGGACGCAGAGGAGCTCTACGTGTCGGCCTGCTATGCCGACGAAGGTGCGACGCTCAAACGCTGGCGCCCACGAGCCCGGGGACGCGCCACGCGGATCCGAAAGCGCAGCTGCCACATCACCGTCGTCGTGAGCCGGATGCCCGAGGAGCGGCTTGCCCGGCGTCGCGCCGAGCGTCAGGGGGCCGGATCGCTGCGCCAGCGCCGAGTCGCCGAGTCGAGGCGTCGCGCAGATCTCGCCGGACGCCTGTCCCGCCGCCGGCACGCCGCCGAAGCCGAGGCGGCGCTCGCCTCCGGGCCACCGGAGGTCGAGCTCGAGGAGCAAGAGCTCGAGGCTCACGGCGCGCTCGGGGCGCAGGAGCCCGAGGAGCACGCAGAGCCCGAGGAGCACGGGCCCGAGGAGCAC
>JAJYMD010000408.1 GCA_021787255.1 Actinomycetes bacterium
GTGGGATGACCGTCACGGAGGCGCAGGGGTTCGGTCGTCAGCGCGGCCACACCGAGGTCTACAGGGGAGCGGAGTACGAGGTGGACTTCGTGCCGAAGATCCGCGTCGAGGTCGCCGTCGACGACGACCAGGCAGCGGAGGTGGTCGACGCGATCGTCGCCACGGCCGCGACCGGGAAGATCGGTGACGGCAAGGTGTGGGTCACGCCGCTCGAGACCGTCGTACGGGTGCGCACCGGCGAACGAGGGAGCGACGCCCTTTGACGACGCGAAGGCCTGCCCTGCCCTCGGTCCCGGCCGCCTCATCGGCCGAGGGGTCGCCCGACGCTCGCGGGTCGCTGCGGGAGCGCCGTGAGGCGCTGCTCGCACGTGCGGACCTCCAAGGACGCTCGTTCTGCCAGGCCTACGCCGCGGAGGCGGACCGGTGGCTCGGGCGCCTCTGCGAGCAGGCGACCGGCGACCCGCGGCGCGTGGCGTTGCTGGCGGTCGGCGGGTACGGGCGTCGCGAGCTGTGCCCCCACAGCGATCTGGACCTCGTGCTGGTCCACGACGGCCGTGGGGACGTCTCTTCGTTGGCGGACGCCATCTGGTACCCGGTGTGGGACGAGGGGGTGCACCTCGACCACAGCGTCCGGCGGCCGAAAGACGTGCTCGCGGCTGCGGCCGACGACCTGCGGGTGGCGCTCGGGCTGCTGGACGCGCGGCTCGTGTGGGGAGACCCCCAGGTCGCCGGTCCGCTGGTCGCCGCCGCGAAGGCGCAGTGGCGCAGGCGGCTCCCGGGGACCTGGCTCCCCGCGCTGCGCGCGCAGATGGCCGAGCGCCGGGCGCGCCACGGCGACGTCGCCTTCCTCCTCGAGCCTGACCTGAAGGAAGCGCACGGCGGCCTGCGCGACGCGAACGTGCTGCACGCGATCAGGGACGCCGCGCCGGATCTGGGCCGCGTTACCGACCTGCGGGCGGTCGAGGAGGCGGTCGGGGTCCTGGTGTCGGTGCGCGTGGAGCTGCACCGCGTCGCAGGAAGGGCGCTCGATCGCCTCGTCCTCCAAGAGCAGGACCCGGTGGCCGCGAGCCTCCGGTTCCCGGATGCGGATGCGCTGATGGCCGCCGTCGCCGCCGCCGGCCGGAGGATCGCGTGGGCGTGCAACGACACCTGGCGCCGCCGCCGCCGTTGGGAGCCGCCTCGGCTCCGGGGCCGCGGCGTGCGAGCGGGGCGCCGCCCGAGGAGGCCCGCGGCCAGCGAGCTGACCGAAGCTCCAGGGGTGCTCGTGGTCGACGGGGAGGTGACGATCGGCGTCGGCTCGGTCGTGAGGACCGACCCGTCGCTGCTCCTTCGGGTGGCAGCGGTCGCTGCCGAGCGGTCCGCGCCGATCGCCTCGGACGCCCTCCGCCGCCTCTCGGACGAGGCGCCCCCGCTCGACCCCTGGCCGGAGGAGGCCCGCCGAGCGTTCGTCAGGCTGCTCGCGCAGGGACACCGCGCCGTCGACGTCCTCGAAGCGCTGGACCACCACGGGCTTCTCGTGCGCCTCGTCCCCGAGTGGGAGCTCGTGCGCAACCGCCCGCAGCGCAACGCCTACCACCGCTTCACCGTCGACCGGCACCTCCTGGAGGCTGGCGCGAACGCGGCCGCGCTCACCGGGCGGGTCTCCCGGCCGGACCTGCTGCTCGTCGGCTGTTTCCTCCACGACATCGGCAAGGGGTCGGCGGGGGACCACAGCGAGGCGGGCGCCGCGCTCGTCGAGCGCGTCGCCCGGCGCATGGGCTTCGACGAGGCCGACGTGGTCGCGCTCGTGACGCTGTGCCGCCTCCATCTGCTCCTGGCCGACACCGCGACGCGCCGGGACCTGGAGGACCCCGCGACCGTCGGCGCCACGGCGAAGCTCGTGGGCGACCGTGAGACGCTGCACCTTCTCTGGGCCCTGACCGAGGCGGACGCCCTCGCCACGGGCCCGGCAGCCTGGGGGCCGTGGAAGGCGGAGCTGGTGGCCGAGCTCGTGGCGCGGGTGGACCGCTCCCTCGGGGGGGTGCCGATCGGCGCAGGACCTCCGGTGACGACGAGCGAGCGCTACCGCGAGCTCGTCGCCGAGGTGCGAGCAGGCGGGCGACCCGTGGTGCGCATGGACCCGCCGAAGCTCGTGGTCGCCGCACGCGACCGTCGAGGGCTCCTCGCCTCGGTGGCCGGCACGCTCGCCCTCCACGGGCTCGACGTGCGCAGCGCGGACGTGTCGACCGACGCCGGCGTGGCCGTCGAGGTCTTCGTCCTCGAGGTGGCGGCGAACCGGTCGCCCGACGTCGAGCGGCTGCGGGCGGACCTGGGCGCGGTGCTCACGGGCGACCTGGACCTCTCAGGCAGGCTGGAGCGGAAGGCCCAGGCGTACGCGGGCGCGCGCCGGCCTTCTGCCCCGCATCCGGTCGTGCCGTCGGTGTCGATCGACGTCGAGGCGTCCGCGTCGTCGACGGTGGTGGAGGTCCGCGCGTCCGACGAGATCGGCCTGCTGTACCGCGTGACGCGTGCGCTGTTCGCCTGCGGCCTGGACGTGGTGTCGGCCAGGGTCTCCACGGTCGGTGATGCCGTCGTGGACGCGTTCTACGTGCGCGACGCGGGCGGCCGCAAGGTGACGACACCTGCCCTTCTCGAAGAGGTGGAGCGGTCGGCGCTCGAGGCGCTTCGCTGACGTCGCGGGGCTCGCCCGAGCCTGGGCTCGGTCAGCCCGCCTGTCTCGCCACGGCCTCGGCCGCGCGCCTCGCTGCCTCGGGGTCTCCGAGGTACCGCGCGTCGCGTACCGTCAGGTCGTCGTCGAAGCGGTACCTGAAGGGGATCCCCGTGGGGATCTCGAGCTTCGGGATGTCCGCGTCGGCGATGCCGTCGAGGTGCTTGCGCAACGCGCGGATGCTGTTGCCGTGGGCGACCACGAGCACGGCCCCCCCCCTCGCCCCCGCGGCGTAGAGGTCCGGCACGATCACGTCGTCCCAGTAGGGAAGCGCCCGGACGACCACGTCCGCGAGGCACTCGGTGGACGGCAGCACGTGGGCGGGCACGTCGCGGTAGCGAGGGTCGCCGGCGGGGTGGCGGGGGTCGCCGGGGGGGAGCGGTGGCGGCGGCACGTCGTAGCTCCGGCGCCACTGCGTGACCTGCTCGAGCCCGAACCGCTCGGCCGTCTCCTTCTTGTTCAGCCCCTGGAGGTCCCCGTAGTGGCGCTCGTTCAGCCGCCAGTGGCGCCGGACCGGCAGCCAGGAACGACCGGCGGCGTCGAGGGTGAGGTTGGCGGTCCGGATCGCCCTGGTGAGGACCGAGGTGTGCACGATGCGCAGGTCCAGGGACTCCTCGGCGGCGAGCAGCTCGCCGGCGCGGAGGGCCTCGTCCTCGCCGGCGGGGCTGAGGTCGACGTCGGTCCAGCCGGTGAAGAGGTTGTCGGCGTTCCACAGGGACTCGCCGTGGCGAAGGAGCACCAAGTCGAGCACTCCTCGAGCGTACCCTCGCTGTGGGGGGGCGTTCGGGGGCTGCCGCGCAGGATCGGGGGCTCCAATCGCAGCCTTCAAAAAAGGTGTATCGAGTGGACTCAACTTCGCTATACTGACTCCCGCAAGAGTGAGCAGCTGGGCAACTGGGCGCGCGGTCGGCGCGAGAGAGGCAGGGTGTGCCATGGCCAAGGCGGTCGGAATCGACCTCGGCACCACGAACTCCGTGGTGAGCGTGCTGGAGGCGGGTGAGCCGGTCGTGATCCCCAACGCCGAGGGGTCACGGACGACCCCGTCGGTCGTCGGGTTCTCCAAGACCGGCGAGGTGCTGGTCGGCGAGGTCGCGAAGCGTCAGGCGATCACGAACCCCGATCGCACCATCCGCTCGGTGAAGCGCC
>JAJYMD010000263.1 GCA_021787255.1 Actinomycetes bacterium
GCCACCTGGAGCTGCTCGAGAGCCGAGCGCTCCGCCCGGATCGACTCCATCCTGGCTGCTCCGGCGCGCCGACGCTCGGACTGGTCCGAGTACGCGTGCCTGAGTGCGTCCAGCGTCGCCTCGAGGCGATCCCGCTCCCGCTCGACGAGGCCATGGAGACGTCCGAGCGCGATCCCCTCCGCCTCCAGCCGCTGGCGGCGTCGCGCGGCGGCGTCGCGCGCCTCGCTGTGGCCCGCCAGCCGTCGCTCCACCTCGGTCCGGCGCGCCGAGAGCACGCGCCGACGCTCGGCGACGCTCGCGCTGCGCACCTCGAGGGCGTGGCGCGCCGCGGCCAGCTCTCGCCGCCGCGCAGCAAGGGCTTCGGCTCCGGCCGCGGCGTCGGCGGCGCTCGCCGCCGCGGCCGACGCGTGCGCCTCGGCTTCCATCAGCGCGCGCTCGCAGGCCGCGAGCTCCTGTCGGTCGGACTCCAGGCGGTCGGCCAGCAGGACCAGCGCCTGGCGACCCTCGTCCAGCTCGTGCAGGACCCGCTCGCGCTCCTCGCCTGCCCGGCGACGTTCGGCCGCGACGCCCGCACACGCCGCCTCGTGACGGTCATGAGCCCTCGTGGCGTCGCGAGCCGCCGAAGCCGCCGCCTCGAGCGCGCGGCGAGCCGCCTCGAGCGCGCCGTTCGCGCGCTGCGCGCGCGCCGCCGCGTCGACGGCGCGCCGTTGCGCGTCCTCGACGGCGGCTGCGGTGACGATGCCCGACGAAGAGCGCACACGCCACCCCGAAGCCGAGAAGCGGTCGCCGTCCGGGGTGACGACGACGAGGTCGGGACGTTCCAGCGCGAGGTCGAGCGCAGTCTCCCAATCGTCGACCCTGACGGCTCCTCCGACGAGCGCGTCCAGGACCGTGTCGACGTCGGCAGCCACGGGACGGCGCAGGCGGACATGGGGCCTCACGGCGAGCGCGCCCACTGGCACCCCTGTCCCCGCCCAGCCCGCAGCCCCACCTTCCGTCACCCCCCGAAGCGCCATGCTCGCAGGAAGCAGCGCGCCGGTCACCTTGCGTCCGTGCAGGCGCGCCAAAGCCGCACGTGCGGCGTCGCGTCCCGACACGACGACCGCCGACACCGCGCCGGCCGCGGCGGCTTCGAACGCAGCCTCCCAGCCTGGGTCGATCTCGACCAGGTCCATGAGCGAGCCCACCACGCCCTCCACGTCGGAGAGCAGCTCCCTGCCACCGGCGCCCACGAGCTCGTGCAGCGCACGCGCGAGCGCCTCGGCACGCGCGGCGCTCCGGTGCCGCTCCTGGTCCGCGGCACGCGCAGCCTCTTCGGCCGATCGCGCCGTCAACAGCGCGGATCCGTGGTTCCGCTCGGCCTCGGCCGATGCGGCCGCGAGCCGTGCCGCCTCTTCGTCGAGCGCTGCCGCGCGGGCGTCGAGCCCTTCGATCGCCTCTCCCAGGCTGTCGACACGCGCCCGCACCGCCACGAGACGCTCCTCGAGCAGCGCGATCTCCCGCTCGTCGTGCTCCACCGCACGTCCCTGCAGCTCCACGCGCCGACGGGCCTCGTCGAGCGCGCGGACCGACGCGTCCAGCTCTGCGCCGTCCCCCCATCGCAGGCGGTGCGCCTCCTCGTCCGCCGCGAGGACCGCCGCGGCGGCGCGCAGCGTCTCGTGCTCGGGGACGAGCGCAACCTCGTCGTCACCGACCTCGCGCAGCTCCTCTGCAAGCCGAGCCGCCTCGGCCTCCAGCGTCGAGACGACGTCCACGTCGGCCGCTGCGTCGAGCGCCTGCGAGAGGGTCCGCCCGCGCTCGCGCAGCACGTTCGCCATGCCCTTCGCCCGCTCGACCAGCGCCTGGACGTCTGCGAGCGTGCCTGCGAGATCCCCCTCCTGACCCGAGGACAGCTCGGCCGCCGTCGAGGCGGCCTGAGCGTCGAGCGCGTCGAGCGCGTCACGGAGGCGTCGCTCCTCGTCGGCGAGCGCGGCGAGGTCGGCGGAGGCCTTCCGCCGGCGTGCGTCGAGCTCCTCGAGCTCGGCACCTGCGAGGTGCATGCGCAGCGCGTGCAGCTCCGCGACGATCGCCGCGTGCGAGCGCGCTGCCGCGGCCTGCCGTTCGAGCGGCCGGATCTGCCGGCGCAGCTCGCGCACGAGGTCGCCCAGCCGCTCGAGGTTCTCCTGCGTCGCCGCGAGGCGTCGCTCCGCGCGCTCCCGGCGCCGGCGATGCTTGAGCACTCCTGCCGCTTCCTCGATCAGGGCACGCCGGTCCTCCGGGCGGGCGGTCAGGACGCCGTCGAGCTGGTTCTGGCCGATGATCATGTGCTGCTGGCGGCCGACGCCCGAGTCGTTCAGCAGGTCCTGGACGTCGAGCAGCCGGCACGGCGTGGCGTTGATCGCGTACTCGCTCTCCCCCGAGCGGAACAGCGTGCGCGTGATGGTGACCTCTGCCATCGGCACCGGGAGCTTCCCCGAGCTGTTGTCGATGGTGAGCGACACCTCGGCCCGTCCGAGCGCGGGACGGCTGGAGGTGCCCGCGAAGATCACGTCCTCCATCTTCTGGGACCGCAAGGACCGGGGACCCTGCGCGCCGAGCACCCACGTCACCGCGTCGACGACGTTGGACTTTCCGCTCCCGTTGGGCCCGACCACGACGGTGAGCCCCGGTTCGAACTCGAGCACCGTCGGGTCCGCGAAGGACTTGAACCCTTTCATGACGAGGGACTTCAGGAACATCGCCGGCGACCCTACCAACGGACCGCCGTCGGGCTCCGGACCGTGGCGTCGGCGCGCGGACCTCTGGAGGTCGGAAGCGGTGGCGGCGGTCAGACCTGGCAGTGCTCGCAGTAGAAGGTCGAGCGTCCGGCGACCTTCGCCCGCACGATCGCGTTGCGGCAACGACGGCACGGCTCGCCCTCCCGGTCGTAGACCTGGTGACTGCCCTGGTAGTCGCCTGCCTCGCCGAAGAGGTCCCGGTACTGCTCGTCGACGAGCGTGGACCCACGGTGCTTGATCGCGTCGGTCAGCGTCTCGACCATCGCCCGGTACAGGCGGCGCACCTCGGTCGCCGACAACCCGTCGGAGGGGCGGTCGTAGCGGAGACCTGCGCTGAAGAGGATCTCGTCGGAGTACAGGTTGCCGATCCCCGCGACGAACTCCTGGTCCATGAGGAGCGCCTTGAGCCCGGTGCGACGCTGGCGGAGCAGGAGGCCGAAACGGTCCCAGCTCATCAAGTCCTCGATCGGATCGAAGCCAAGGTGCGCGAGCTCGGGGACCTGGCGGCGCAACGCTGCCCCGTCCGCGCTCGCCACCCCGGTCGGCAGCCCCGCTCCGTTCCCCGCGGGGGCGTCCGGGGACGGGACCGAGACGAACATCTCGCCGAACGTGCGAGGGTCGACGTAGCGAAGCTCGCCGCCCTGGGTGAACGTGATCACCACGTGCGTGTGCTTGGGCTTGGGCTCCCTTCCGCTCTTCACCCGCAGCAGCTGCCCGCTCATCCCAAGGTGGATGACGAGCGTGTCCTTGCTCTCCATGGTGAGGAGGAGGTACTTGCCGAGCCTCCCGACCGTCTTGATCGTGCGGCCCTCGAGCAGCGCCCGGAAGTGCTTCGCACTCGGGTGGCGCCGGACCGAGCGGCCATTGGTGACGGAGACGGTCTTGATCTTCTTGTTCACGACCTCCTTGGCCAGGTCCTGGCGGAGGGTCTCGACCTCGGGGAGCTCAGGCACGCCGCAGCTCCGAGAGCGCCTGGCGCGCGGCCTCCTGCTCGGCGTCCTTCTTGGTCCCGCCGACACCTGCGCCGCGCCGGATGCCGTTCACGAAGACCGCCGCCTC
>JAJYMD010000412.1 GCA_021787255.1 Actinomycetes bacterium
CGAGCGCGAAGACGCTGATGAGGCCCTCGCGGGCCGGGCCCACCCCGGCCGCCGCCAGCCAGCACACGAAGCCGAGCAGCGCGAGGCAGCCGACGGCCGCGACCTTCGTGACCGTCATCGTGAAGCCACGAGGCCGCCGTAGCGACGCTCGCGCCTGCGGAACTCGGCCACCGCCGCGCGGAACTGCTCCCCTGCGACGTCCGGCCAGGGATCGTCGAGGACGACGATCTCGCTGTAGGCCACCTGCCAGACGAGGAGGTCCGGCACCCTTCGGTCGCCCCCCGTGAGCACCAGGAGGTCCACGTCGGGCACCGCGAGCGTGGCAGCGATCGTGGCCTCGCTCACCTGCGCGGGCTCGACGGAGCGTGCGGCCAGCTCGCGCACCGCGCCGAGGAGCTCGCGGCGCCCGGACCCCTCTTCGGCGAGGAGGACCCGCAGCCCAGGCCCCTCCAGGTGCGCGAGGGCCTGGGACCCCGGCGCGCCGTCTCCGAAAGCTCCCCCGCAGTCGGCCACGAGGACTCCACGTCCTGCGAGCTCGGCGGCCCGGGCCCTGAGCGCCTCCCCGCCTGAGGGCTCCTGGATCGTGAGCCACCCCAACCCGAGCTCGACGGCGGTGTCGACCAGCTCGAGGAGCGCGCGCCCTGCGCGCCCGGGATCGACGACGCCCTCGTCGCCTCCGGCCGCAGGCCGTCCGACCCACGCGGCGTGACCCAGAACAAGACCGCCTCGGGCACGCGGCGTGGCGGAGCGCACGACCGGAAATTATCGCCGTCGGCGACCTGGCCCTGCGCGCCGTCGCGCAACGAGGTCGCCGGCCGACCGGTACCCTCGAGCAGGGCAATCTCGTCCCGGCGTGAGGCGATGCAAAGAGGGGCTCGCGCCGGGGGTTCCCCGGGGCCCTCTGGGGACCGGCAAGGGAGCAAGAGGAAGAGGAGGACGCCATGGCCGCACCCGAGCTGGACCTGAGCGACGAGGAGTGGCGTCAGCGGCTCTCTCCCGAGCGCTACGAGGTGCTGCGGGCTGGCGCGACCGAGCCGCCGTGGTCGGGCAAGTACCTCCACGTCGACGAGGAGGGGGTCTTCCGCTGCGCCGGCTGCGACACGCCGCTGTTCTCCACCGACGCCAAGTTCGACTCCGGATCGGGTTGGCCGAGCTTCGACCGCGCGATCGCCGCCGGGACCGTCGAGGAGCGCGCCGACCACAGCCACGGCATGGCGCGCACCGAGATCGAGTGCGCCCGCTGCGGCGGCCATCTCGGGCACGTCTTCCCCGACGGTCCCACCGAGACCGGCCTTCGCTACTGCGTGAATTCCCTGGCGATCGAGTTCGACCCTGCCGGCGGCTGATCCCCGGGCACCCTGGCGTCCCGCCCCCGCGATCCACCCACGCGCGAGTCACGCGAGCCCTGCCTCCAGGAGGTCGAAGGCCGCGGCGAGCCGGGCGGCCTCCTCGGGCTCGCCTGCCCGGCTCAGGGCTCGCTCGGCTCGTGCGAGCGCGTCGCAGAGGCCGAACACGTCGTGCTTCGAGTAGAAGACCCGGGCGGGGATCCGGAGCGGGGCCGCTGGGACCAGGAGGCGACCAGGCCTCCGGCCACCGTCACCGCCGTCGGCAGCGGCAGTGGCCAGGGCGTGGGGAGCACCAGGACCGGAAGCCAGACCACCGGTCATACGTCCGCGGACGCGATGCTCGAGGAAGCCTCGGCCGGCTCGAGCCGCTCTTGCCGGTGGACCTCGGCCGTCGCGTACCGCAGGCTCGGGCCCACGTCGTCGGCGACGATCTCGACCTTGGTCCGCCGCTCGCCGAGGTCGGTCTCCCAGCTGCGCTGCTCGAGCCGACCGGTCACCATCACGCGCATGCCCTTCGCGAGGCTCATCGCAGCGTGCTCGGCCAGGTCCCGCCAGCAGACCACGTCGAAGAAGGACGTCGACTCCTCCCATTCGTGGGTCTCGCGGTCCTGCCACCTGCGGTTGACCGCGATGCCCAGGACGACGCTCGCCTGCCCGTCCCTCGTGTAGCGGATCTCTGGGTCCCGGGTCAGGTTTCCGGTGACCGTGGTATGCGTGCTCATCTGACGCTCCTTGCTTCGAGGAGCCGGACGGTCGTCCGGCTCCAGCAAGGGTGCGCCCGGCGCTTTGCTAGCGGGTTTGCTGCCGACTTCGCCGGCTGTGCCGCTCGCGCGCCTCGTGACCCTGAGCACACGGGCCGGACGACGCTTGCCACCCGTGGCGGCGTCCACGAGCATCGAGGCATGGCACATCGAGGCACGACGCATCGAGGCACGCGCCAGACGCTCCTCCGAGACCTCGTCTCGGAGGCCGACCGGTTCCAGCGACGACACCGGCCGCTCGCGTTCCCGTTGGCCGTGGCGCGAAAGATGGGCGACGACGAGGGAGCCAGCCTCGCCGCGCTCATCGCGCACTACGGCTTCCTGTCGATGTTCCCCCTCATCCTCTTCTTCTCTGCGATCCTCGGGTTCGTCTTCGGG
Source organism: Actinomycetes bacterium (assembly GCA_021787255.1). The sequence goes on from JAJYMD010000412.1 coordinate 2,486, forward strand.
TCCGACCCTGCATTCAAGGCGCAGGTGATCCGAACGATCGCACGCTCATTCCCCTCCCTCTCCGGCTTCATCGGCACCCACACCCAGGGCAACGGCCTGGCGCTCGGCGTCGGCGCGCTCATCGCGTGGTGGGCGGGCTTGAAGGTGACGAGGGCGACCGAACGAGCCTTGGACAGCGTCTGGAACGTCCCGGCGTCCGAACGTCCGAACCTGTGGCGGTCACGGCTGCGTGGAATGGCCATGCTGGGGATCCTCGGGATCGTCTTCCTCGTCTCCACCGCCTTGGCCGGCGTTCAACAGATCGGAGGGGTGCTCGATGCGTCGACCGCCGTGCTGGGCGTGGCGGGGCCTCTCGCGCTCAACTTCGGGCTCTACCTCGTCGCCTTCCAGGTCCTCACGAACCGGCACGTGTCCTGGCGCGCCGTCGTGCCCGGCGCGGCCGCGGGAGCGGTCGGCTGGACCATCCTCCAGAGCCTCGGCGCCCTCTACGTCCGCCACGTGGTCGCGCACGCCTCGCAGCTCTACGGCACGCTGGACTCCGTGATCGGGCTGCTCGCCTGGCTCTATCTGGGCGCGATCCTCACCTTGGCTGCAGCGGAGGCCAACGTCGTCCTCGCCGATCACCTGTGGCCACGCAGCCTGCGCGGCGGCGCCGAGACCGACGCCGACCGGCGTGCTCTCGTCATGATCGCGCGTGCACACGAACGCGTGGCCGGAGAAGTCATCTCCGTGAGCTTCGACGGCGATCCGGCCACGGCACACCCCGAGGGCTCCCAACGGGCCCGCCCGGCCACGGCACCCTCCGAGCATCACGAGGCGAGCGACCTGATCGCCCACCTGCGCGCCTTCGACCGGTGCCGCTGGGACTACGAGCGCAGCGAGGACCCGGCGAGCCGACGACGCTTCCGCAGCCGCATGCGCACCGAGGCAGAGAGCTTGGCGCACGACCTCGCGCGCATGGCCGCCGAGGAGCCGATCCTCGCGAAGGCGCTCGGCGAAGTGCTGGGCTGAGCGCTTCTCGGAGACGAGCCCTCGCAGCCGGAGCTCCCCTTCGGACGCCGAATGGGGCCCCTTCACGGACCGGCGCTTCATGGGCCGGCGCTTCATGGGCCGGCGCTTCATGGACCGGCGCTTCATGGACCGGCGCTTCATGGGCCGGCGCTTCATGGACCGGCGCGCCTGACGGCGGTACCGTCGTCGCCGGCATGCAGGTGTCTCCTCCGGCGCAGACGTGGTGGTGCAGGCGCGCGTTCCTGGCGCGAGCCGGTCGGGCGATCCCCTGATGGAACCGCGTCGACGAGAGCGCCTGGCGGACCGCC
>JAJYMD010000377.1 GCA_021787255.1 Actinomycetes bacterium
GGACGCCTGCGAAACCACCCTCGCCGCGCGCAACGTGGAGGTCGTCCTCGTCGGCAACCTCGGTAGGTACGGGGGCAAGCCGGACCGTCGCGTGGGTGTCGGTCGCCCGAGGCGTCCTCGTCGCGCTCGCCCGGCGCCCGCTCTTGGAGCGGTGCCTACGGCCATTGCTTCACCGTCTCGTTCCCCCGACGACCCCGCGGAGCGCCGACACGTCGGGGGTTCCCTCGGGCTCGGCGATCCCAAGTTGCCGTACACGACCTGGAGCGTCGGCAAGGCGGTGGGCTTCGCCCCCAGCCGCGGTATCGGCTTTCCGAGGTCACCCGCGTTCGCGGTGATGGTGGCGGAGCTGCCGACGGGCAAGGGCAGCCCGACGGCCGAGCAGTGGCTCAGGATCGTCGCAGGAGTCGGCCCGCGTGGCAAGCACCGGATCGCCGACGGCGATCCGGCGATCCGCTACGAGGGCCGCTGGGCGTCGCTCGCCGGAGCGCGAAGGGCAGGGCCAGCACGGCCTTCACTAGCTTCGAGGTTGTGGCCGTGGAGGCGAGGATGCTCGACATGGTCTACGGCGCTTCGACGACAAGGCATTCGAGCGAGGTGTTCGTCGACTCGTTCGCCCTGGCACACTGACGACGTCGACGTCGCTCGCCGGCGCTACGCGGACCGAACGTCCTCCAGGTTGACGGCGAGGCGTATCCGCTCCCCGCGTTCCTCCCGTCGAGCGCCGCGGCCGCAATGGCTCACGAGCGCGCTCCGATCCATGCGCGCCCACCAGTTCGCGACCCTCCTCGGCTGCTCTACGGCCAGATCCAGCGGATCTTCGCGGTGAAGGTGGTCCCGGCGGTCGGTGGGCCTTCGGCGCGGATACGGCCGGGTGGGGCTCGCGTCCGAGGCGAACGCTGCTCGACGCGGTCCTAGTCGCAATGCCGAGGCCTCCCGGCGCCTGCTCCGGGTGACCGGAAGCCTACCGCCGGCCGTCCTGCACCCCGGCTCGTGGGGGTGACGCCATCGGGCTCTTGGTGCAGCGTCGATGTCACGTGGTGCCGGGATGCCCTTGCGCCGAGCACTGCCATCCGATGGCTCGATGGGCTCTTCGAGACCTGACCATGAGGATCCGTCCTGGCATCACATGGACGGCCGCAGCGGCAGCGGTGCCGCTCACGGTCCACGTCCGCCCGGCGGATCACCCGAGGAGCCGACAGTCCGCGAAGAGCCGCATAACCTTGGGGGCTGCGGCGCCGACCCGCTGAGGGACCCCGCCTTCCACCCCCGACCAGACGTCGACGACCGCAGCGCCGCCCGCGACGGCTCAGCACCGCCGCCGCGAAAGGAGATCGATGAGCCCGAGGAGGACGCACGACATGACCGAACTGTGGCCCGACACCGTCGGCGGCGATCGAGACGCCCTGGAGTGGAAGGTGGCCGATCTCTCGCTCGCCGACTTCGGTCGCCGTGAGATCGAGCTCGCAGAGCACGAGATGCCCGGGCTGATGGCCATGCGCGAGGAGCTCGGCGCGTCCAAGCCCTTGGCGGGCGCGCGCATCACCGGCTCGCTGCACATGACGGTGCAGACCGCCGTCCTCATCGAGACCCTCGTCGCGCTCGGCGCTCGCGTCCGGTGGGCCAGCTGCAACATCTTCTCGACCCAGGACCACGCCGCCGCGGCGGTGGTCGTCGGCTCGGACGGCACGCCGGAGGAGCCCAGAGGCGTCCCGGTCTTCGCCTGGAAGGGGGAGACGCTCGAGGAGTACTGGTGGTGCACCCAGCAGGCGCTCCGCTGGCCGGCGGACTCGGGCCCCACGACGATCCTGGACGACGGGGGCGACGCCACGCTGCTCGTCCATCTCGGCGTCGAGGCGGAGAAGGCGGGCGTCGCGCCCGACCCCGAGTCGGCCGGCTCCGAGGAGATGCGCGTCGTCCTGCAGCTGTTGCGCCAGAGCCTCGCAGAGGACCCGCACCGCTGGACGTCGATCGCGAACGGCATCAGGGGCGTGACCGAGGAGACCACCACCGGGGTGCACCGGCTCTACCAGCGCGAGCGCGACGGCACCCTGCTGTTCCCGGCGATCAACGTGAACGACTCGGTGACGAAGTCCAAGTTCGACAACAAGTACGGCTGCCGCCATTCCTTGATCGACGGCATCAACCGCGCGACCGACGTCCTGATCGGCGGCAAGCTCGCGGTGGTCTGCGGGTTCGGCGACGTCGGCAAGGGCTGTGCGCAGGCGTTGCGCGGGCAGGGGGCTCGGGTCGTGGTCACCGAGATCGACCCGATCTGCGCGCTCCAGGCGGCGATGGAGGGGTTCCAGGTCGTCCGGCTCGAGGACGTCGTCGAGACGGCAGACATCTTCGTCACGGCGACCGGCAACCGCGACGTCGTCACCGCGGCGCACATGTCACGCATGAAGCACCAGGCGATCGTCGGCAACATCGGCCACTTCGACAACGAGATCGACATGGCCGGCCTCGCCGCGCTGCCCGGCGTGACGAAGGTCCCGATCAAGCCACAGGTCGACAAGTGGCTGTTCCCCGACGGCCACGCGATCATCGTGCTGTCCGAAGGACGCCTGCTGAACCTCGGGAACGCGACGGGCCACCCCAGCTTCGTGATGTCGTGCTCCTTCACGAACCAGACGATCGCCCAGGTCGAGCTGCATACGAGGGCCGCGGCGTACGGCACCAAGGTCCACGTCCTCCCCAAGCACCTGGACGAGAAGGTGGCTCGTCTGCATCTCGACGCCCTGGGGATCCGCATCACCGAGCTGACGGCCGACCAGGCGGCGTACATCGGCGTGCCTGTCGAGGGGCCCTACAAGCCCGACACCTACCGGTACTGAGCCACCTGCGCGCTCCGCCGCAGGGAGCCCTCGCGTCAAGGGGCCTTCGCGATCGCGCCGAGCGCGCGTTCGATCCCCTCGTCGTCGACGTCGTGGTGGGTGACGAGGCGCACCACCCCTGGCTCGATCGCCTCCGCCAGCACCCCGTGGGTGCCGAGGTGGGCCACGACGGCCCCGGCGTCCGGGGGCGAGAAGACGACGATGTTCGTCGCAGTGCGTGCCGGGTCCGCGCCGGCGTCGGGCCAGCGGTCGGCCACCGCCTCGGCAAGACGCCTGGCACGGGCGTGGTCCTCTGCGAGGCGGTCGACCATGGTCCGGAGCGCGACGATCCCGGCAGCCGCGATGATCCCCGCCTGGCGCATCGCGCCCCCGAGCCGCTTGCGCTCGACGCGGCCGGCGGCGATGACCTCGGCAGGGCCGGCGAGCAGCGAGCCGATCGGGGCGCAGAGCCCCTTCGAGAGGCAGGACATGACCGTCGTCGCCCTCGAGGCCATCGTCGCGGCGGGCACGCCCGTGGCGACTTCCGCGTTGAAGAGCCTCGCGCCGTCCATGTGGACCGGGACCCCGCCGGCCGCGGTCGCGAGGGCGTCGAGCTGGCCCAGCGTCCACGGCGTGCCGCCGGAGGCCATGTGCGTGTTCTCGATGCAGACGAGCGACACCTCGGGCTGGTGGAACTCGGCGAGAGCGCGCGCGTAGGAGACATCGGAGGACCGGACGAGGCCGTCGTCGTCGGGGACGACGTAGAACTGCACGCTCGAGTTGCGCGCAGAGGCACCGGCCTCGTACGCGACGACGTGGTTCCTGCGGCCGGCTACGACCGCGGTGCCGGCCCGTGCGAGCACCCGGACCGCGACCTGGTTCGCCATGGTCCCCGAGGGCACGAGCACCGCGGCCTCCTTGCCGACCCGTTCGGCGTAGAGGGCCTCGAGCTCCGCGACCGTGGGGTCCCCCCC
>JAJYMD010000110.1 GCA_021787255.1 Actinomycetes bacterium
TCTGACCGCGTGGCGATCCGCGGTTGGTCATACGGGGGTTTGCTCGCCCTCGCCTGCGTGCTGCGCCGTCCGGACGTCTTCCACGCCGCGGTCGCAGGTGCCGCACCCGTGGACCTGCTGCTCTCCGACACGCACTGCCTGGAACGCTACCTCGGGCACCCGAAGCAGTGCCCCGAGAGCTACAGGCGTTGCTCACCCGTGCACGAAGCAGCTGCCCTCACGCGGCCGCTGCTCATGGTCCACGGCACCGCCGACGACAACGTGGTCGTCGCCGACCCCCTTCGCATGTCCGCAGCGCTGCTCGCCGCCGGGAAGCACCACGAGCTCCTGCTGCTCCCGACCGCCACGCACATGGTCCTCGACCCGGACGTCACCGCCAACCTCCTGCTCCACGAGCTGCGGTTCCTCCGCCACGCCCTTGCCTCCCCCCAGGAACCCCTTGGAGCCCCGAGGCGATGAGCCCCGGGCATGCCAAAGGTGGTCCGCAAACGTCGCCCAGCGGAGCTCGGTCGGACGGCGAGCGACTTGACGCGACGCCCGTCCACCATCAATCTGTGCCCGATGCGAACCGACGGTCGCTTTGCGAATTCCCGCCGCACGGGCGGACCGGCATGTCGAGCCGCGCACGCCGGACGGGGATCCGGGGGCGGGGAGCCCGGGACGAGTAGGGTCGTGGCAGCTCGGCTCACCTCCGTCAACGTGCACGCCGGCATAGGGATGATCCGACCTGCACCCGTCGGCGACTGACCGCCAAGTGCATCGTGGCTCTTCTCGAAGTCCTCGATCTCCAGGTCCGCTTCGACACCGCGGACGGCCTGGTCCAGGCCGTTCGCGGGGTGTCGTTCGCGGTGGAGTCGGGGCACACGCTCGGGATCGTCGGCGAGTCGGGATCCGGCAAGAGCGTCTCGACCCAGGCAGCCTTCGGGTTCGCTCGTGGCGCGCACGTCAGTGGTCGAGCGCTGTTCGAAGGCCGTGACCTGCTTGCGATGAGCGACCGGGAGCTGCGGGCCGTGCGCGGCGCGCGCGTCGGGATGATCTTCCAGGATCCGCTCACGAGCCTCCACCCGATGTACCGGGTTGGCTGGCAGATCGTCGAGGCGATCCGTGCTCACGACCGCTCGGTCACCAAGCGCGCCGCACGGTCGCGGGCGATCGAGCTCATGGCTCGCGTCGGGATCCCCCAGCCCGAGCGACGCGTGGACGACTACCCCCATCAGTTCTCCGGTGGCATGCGGCAGCGAGTCATGATCGCGATGGCGATGGCGCTCACGCCCTCGCTCCTCATCGCAGACGAACCAACGACCGCGCTGGACCCCACGGTCCAAGCGCAGATCCTCGAGCTCCTCCGCGAGCTGAAGGAGGATTTCGGCACCGCGATCATCATGATCACCCACGATCTCGGTGTCATCGCCGAGATCGCCGACGACGTCGTCGTTCTCTACGCTGGGAAGATCATGGAGGAGGCGGCGGTCCGAGACCTCTTCTACCACTACCACCATCCCTACACCGAGGGCCTGATGGCCTCGCTGCCCAGCACGGGTGTGCGAAGAGGTGAGCTCGTGCCGATCGATGGCCAACCGCCGAGCCCCATCGACCCGCTGCCGGGTTGTCCCTTCGCGCCTCGTTGCAGGTACGCCACGGCGGAGTGCACCATCGAGGCTCCCCAGCTCCTGGAGATCCCAGGAGAGCCGCGGCACCGCTCGGCCTGCGTGCTGCCGCGCGAGCGTGCCGCGCGCCAAGCTCTGCGAGAGACCCGTTTCGCTCCCGCGACACGGGACATGGTGCTGGATCGATGACCGAGCCGACGCTCACGGGCGGTCCGAACGGATCTCTCTTGAAGCTGGAAGACATCGTCAAGCACTTCCCCGTGCGCACCGGGTCGGGGCTCGGACGAGGCCAGCGCGAGGTGGTCCACGCGGTCGACGGCGTCAGCCTCGCGGTCTCGCGCGGCGAGACGCTCGGGCTCGTCGGGGAGACCGGGTGCGGGAAGTCGACCCTCGCCCGTGTCGCCCTTCGGCTCCTCGAGGTGACCGAAGGGCGCGTCGTCTTCGACGGGGTCGATCTCACCGCACTGTCGGCACGCCACCTGCGGGCGTACCGCAGGGAGATGCAGATGATCTTCCAGGACCCCTACGGGTCTCTCAACCCGCGCCGTCGAGTGGGGTCGATCATCGGCGAACCCTTCGCGGTGCACGGGGTCGTCGCACGATCGCAGCGTCGCCAGGCGGTCCAGGAGCTCATGGAGCTGGTCGGGCTCAACCCCGAGCACTACAACCGCTTCCCCGCCGAGTTCTCGGGAGGCCAGCGCCAGCGCATCGGCGTCGCACGAGCGCTCGCCCTGCGCCCGAAACTGCTCGTCTGCGACGAGCCCGTCTCGGCGTTGGACGTGAGCATCCAGGCGCAGATCGTGAACCTCCTCGCCCGGCTCCAAAAGGAGCTCCAGCTCACCTATCTGTTCATCGCACACGATCTGTCGGTCGTGCGTCACCTGTGCGACCGCATCGCCGTCATGTACCTGGGCCAGCTGGTGGAAGTCGGACCCGTCGGAGAGATCGACGTGGAACCCCGCCACCCGTACACGGAGGCGCTGCTCTCCGCGGTGCCGGTGCCAGACCCCGACGACGCAGCCCGGCGCCGAAGGATCGTCCTCTCCGGTGACGTCCCGTCACCCATCGACCCGCCCTCGGGCTGCCGGTTCCGCACGAGGTGCCCGAGGGCGCGTCCCATCTGCGGGGAACAGGTACCCCCCCTCGAGGTGCGCGCGGGCTCCGGGGCAGGCCATCTCACCGCCTGCCACTTCCCGCTCGAGCCCGGCGACGCGCGAGCGCCCGTCGAGATCGCTCCAGCGCCGCTGCTCGAAGAAGGCCACCCATGCTGACGCCACCCGAAGCTGCGGCGCCTCATGAGCTCGGAGCACCAGACGACCAGCGAGGATCCCACCTCTCGGTTCGAGGCGCGCGCTCGATCGAGGGCCGAAGCCCCTGGCGGCTCGCCTTCGAACGGCTGCGGCGCGATCGCCTCTCCCTCGTCGCGCTCGGGGTGATCCTGCTCATCGTCCTCGTCGCGATCTTCGCCCCACTCATCGCGAAAGGCACGGGTCACGGCGTCTACACCCAGTACCCCACAACCGGGCTCACCCCGACGGGGCTCCCCCGAGCTCCGAGCTCGGCCTTCCCGCTCGGGACCGACGATCTCGGAAGGACACTGCTCGTACGGATCGCCTACGGAGCTCGCGTCTCGTTGCTGGTCGGTGTGCTCGCAACGCTGATGACCGTGACCATCGGTGCAGCGCTGGGGCTCGTCGCGGGCTACTTCGGCAAGCTCGTGGACACCTTGATCGCGCGGGCCGTCGACGTGATGCTTTCCATCCCGTTCCTCCTGTTCGCCATCGCGCTCGCCTCCGTCGTGTCCGTCACTCCGCTGCATCTCGGTCCTCTCACCCTCGGCAAGGGCATCCCGATCGTCGTCCTCGTCATCGGCATCTTCAGCTGGGCCACCGTGGCGAGGATCGTGAGGGGCCAGGTGATCGCCATCCGAAGCCGCGAGTACATCGAGGCGGCTCGAGCGTTGGGGGCCTCGTCGTGGCGGATCATCGTCGTCGACGTGCTCCCGAACGTGCTCCCGACGATCATCGTCTACGCGACCCTGCTGAGCCCGGTGAGCATCGTCGCGGAGGCCGCCCTTTCGTACCTCGGAGTCGGCATCCCACCGCCGACGGCCGACTGGGGATCGATGATCGCCGACGCACAGAGCTATTACCAGCAAGCATGGTGGTTCCT
>JAJYMD010000094.1 GCA_021787255.1 Actinomycetes bacterium
GTAGAGCTCGCCGTTGTAGCAGAGCGTCAGCCCGTCGCGGGAGAGCGGCTGGTGCCCGCCCTCGCTCAGGTCGATGACCGCGAGGCGCCGGTGGGCGAGCTGGCAGGAGACGGAGCCGCCCGTGAACCGGTAGATCCCGTCGTCGTCGGGACCGCGGTGTGCCATCTGCTTGCTCATCGGCCCGACGAGCGCGTCGCCGTCCGGCTGCTGGTAACACCCCGCGATGCCGCACACGTCAACGGGAGCGCGCCGCCGCTCCTCGGCGGTCGCACCGGTCGGGCACGGCGGTGAGCAGGTCGAAGACGCGCACGTACGCAGCCGACTGCCGCGGCCACGCCAGCGTCCGGACCACGCGCCGGCGCGCAAGCGAGCCCATGGCCCGGCGCCGCGCCTCGTCGTCGAGGAGCTCGACCACGAGGCGTGCGAGCTCGGCCACGTCGTTGGGCGTGGCGTACACGGCGGCGTCCCCCGCCGAGATCCGGGTCTCTCGCAGGTCGAAGGAGACGACGGGCACGCCGTAGGCCATGTACTCCATCGTCTTGTTCATCGTGGACACGTCGTTGAGGGCGTTCTTCGGGTCCGGGCACAGCGCGACGTCCGCCGTCGAGAGCAGGCGGGCCACCTCGCCGTCCGGGAGGCGTCCGGGGAGCTCGAGGTGCTCGACGAGCTCCAGCCGGTCCCGCAGCGCCGACACCTCGGCGAACGACTCTCCCGCGCCGACGAAGGTGAAGCTGACGTCGGACCGTCCGAGACGGTGCACGACGTGGTCGACGGCGCGCACCGCCAGGTCGACTCCGTCCTGGGGGCCCATCACCCCGAGGTAGACGACCAGGTACCGCCGCCCTCTTCGCAGCTCGGGGCACGGGGGGCCGGCCCGCATGGCCGCCGGGTCCGGTCCGGTGCGGACGACGGTCACCGCTGCGTCGGGCTTGCCGCCGCGCCCGACGGCGACCGAGCGGTACGACTCGTTGGTGGCGACCACGCGGTCCGCCGTGCGGAACGTGCACCACTCGAGCGCACGCAGCACCCGGTAGAGCGGGCCGCGCCGGTGGAACTTCGACTCGTAGAGCTCGGGGCACAGGTCGTGGTGGTCGAACACGAACGCGACGCCGGCCGGGCGCAGCGCCAGCGCCAGCGGCCAGAAGATGTCCGGCGGGTTGCAGGCCTGGATCACGTCGACGCGCCGCCGGCGCCACGCACGCGCGACCAGCCATGCCGTGGCGAGGAAGGAGTAGAGGTACTCCCAGGCGTATGCCGCCGCGCCGGATCCCGTACGCGGAGCGCGGTAGCGGTAGAGGGTCACGCCGTCGCGGACCTCCTCGGGCGCCTCACCCGGGCCACGCGGGCAGACGACCGACACCGCGTACCCGCCGGCCGTCAACGCCTGGCACTCCAGCCACACCCGGCGGTCGAAGGGAACCGGCAGGTTCTGCACCACGATGAGCACGTGGCGCGGCTCCGCGGTGGGCGGACCGGGAACCGGCCCGCCCACCACGTGCACGTCGGCGGTCGCCCCGCCCCGAGCCGGAGACCGCAGCGCTACCACGCGGCTCCCTCGTACTGGGCGAGCGCCTCGACGGCAGGACCCAAGCGACCGCACAGGTCGATCAGCCTCGGCGGCGGGCGGCGCACCAGGGCATCGACGACCGAGCGGTCGGCACTCGACACGAGCGCGAGGTCGGCACCCTCGAGCGCGAGGTCGGCGCTCGCTCGCAGGACCCGCTGGACGTGGGGCAGCCTCGACGCGAGATGACGCCGGTTGCTCCCCACGAGGCGCGACGGGTCCACCACCGGGTCGAACACGCGTACGTCGAACCCCTTGCCGATCAAGGTCTCGGCCACGTCGACGTACGGGCTCTCGCGCAGGTCGTCGCTGCCGGACTTGAACGACAGTCCCAGCAGCGCGACGGCCCGGGCGTCCGTCGCGATCACCCGGTTGACGAGGTCGCCGATCGCGATCTCGTTGGTGGAGAGCGTGCCGGCCAGGAGCGGCAGGTCGATGAAGCGCGCCCGCCCCAGGTGCAGCAGCGACCTCAGGTCCTTCGGCAGGCACGAGCCTCCGAACGCGAACCCGGGCGCCAGGTAGGACGCGGAGATGTTGAGCTTCGTGTCCTCGCAGAGCATCTCCATCACCCTTCGGGCGTCGACCCCGAGCAGGCGGAACAGCCGCCCCATCTCGTTCGCGAAGGACACCTTCGTCGCGTGGAAGGCGTTGCAGGCGTACTTGAGCGCCTCGGCGTCACGGGGGGCGACCACCCGAACCGGCGACGCGAGGAACGAGAGCACCCGCCGCATCGTCGCGGCCACGCGCGGGTCGTGCGTGCCGACCACCGTCAGGATCGTGTCGTAGAAGTCGGCGATGGCCGTCCCCTCGCGGAGGAACTCCGGCCACGTGCCCGCCCCGACGGTGACCTGGGTGCCGCTCGTCCGCTCGGCGAGGTGCGCCGAGACCACCTCCTCCAGGGTCCCGGGCGGCACGGTGCTGCGCACTACCACCGCGTGCGGGTTGCACGGCGGGCACGCGCCGGCCACGAGCGTGTCCGCGATGTCGGCCACCGCGCGCTGCACGTGGCAGAGCTCGGTCCCTCCTGTCGGCGAGGAGGGGGTGCCGACGCAGACCAGGGACGCTTCTGCGCCCGCCAGCGCCTCTTCGAGGTCGCTGGTCGCCCGCAGCCGGCGCGCAGCTACGCCGGCCGCGACGAGATGGTCGAGGCCGGGCTCGATGACGGGGCTCCTTCCCCCGGCGATCAGATCGGTCTTTGTCGGGTCGACGTCGGTTCCCCACACCTCGTGGCCGTTCGACGCCAGGACCGCCGCCGTCACGGTCCCGACGTACCCCAGTCCCAGCACGGCGACCTTCATGCGCTCTCCCTCGCCCGCGACGTCACCTCGCTGGAACCGAGTCGGCAGCCGGCTCCCAGATACCCGGCACGCGACCGGACGTCCGGCGTCAGCTCCAGATGTCTCTCGTCACGTCGAGGACCACACGCGAGCCGCGACGGTCGAGCTTGACCGGGAGCTCGCGCATGTCCCCCAGCCGCTCCCGCACAGCGGCCTGGCGCTCGACGGGGCACACGACCAACAGGAAGCCCCCGCCGCCCGCGCCCGCGATCTTCGCTCCCGACGCACCCGCCCCGAGCGCGCCCGCCACGGCGTCGTCGATGCCGGGGTTCGACACTCCCGGCGCCAGCTGGCGCTTGCTCTCCCAGGACTGCCGCACGGCCGCGCCCAGCGCGCCCGGGTCGCCTCGGGCGAGAGCCTCGACCGCCTGACCCGCCAGGTCGCGAAGCAGCCCGAGGCGCGGGAGGCTGGTCGGGATGCGATCGCACTGGTCACGCAAGATCACGTCGGCACTGCGGGTCACCCCGGTGAAGAACAGCATGAGCTGCTCCTGGAGCGCCCGCAGCTCGGCCACAGGTAGGGCGACCTCCTCGACGACCACGTCCTCGCCGGGACCGAACCGGATGTCGCGTAGGCCGCCGAAGGCCGCGATGTACTGGTCCTGCTTTCCGATCTGCTTGCCGCAGCGGTCGATCTCGATGGTGCACGCCCGCTGCGCCAGCTCCTCGGTCGTCAACGATCGGCCCCGGTAGGCGAAGAGCGCGTGCAGGAGCCCGACGGTGAGCGAGGACGACGACCCGAGCCCTGAACCGGCCGAGGGGATGTCGGCGAGCATGGTGATCTCCACCGCGCGCGTCACGCCCGCCATGAGCATGGCCTCGCGGACGAGGTCGTGCTCCAGCTCGTCCACCTTCCCGACGATCTCCTTCTTGGAG
>JAJYMD010000049.1 GCA_021787255.1 Actinomycetes bacterium
CGCCATAGCGGTCCAAGACCTCGTGTTGACCGCCGGACAGGATGATCACCGGACCGACGCTCTCGGTAATGACCGTTCCTGATCGTGTTGTCGCCGCCGACATCGGCCGTGAGGACGGTGGTCCTCGCGTTGTCGCCGGCATCACTCGCCGCCGGTCTCATTGATCGCCTGGCGCGCGGCCTTCTCGTCGACGATGGCGCTGCGGTTCGCGAAGGCGGCGACGAGGGCCTGGCGGGCGAGATTGTTCACCGCTCGCGGCAGTCCCCTCCCGGCCTGGTGGATGCGCGCCAGGGCGTCGTCGGAGAAGAGCGTGTCCGACCTCCCGGTGAGCTTCACGTGGTGGCCGACGTAGCTCGCGGTCTCCTCGGGGCTCATCGGCGGGATCGCGTAGCGGAGCTGGACGCGTTGGTCGAGCGCCGCGAAGCTCCCGAGACGAAGACGCGCCCGCAGGGCCGGCTGGCCGAGGAGCAGGAGCGCGAAGGGGCTCTTTGAGTCGAGCTCGGCATTGGTGAGCAGGCGGAGCTCCTCGAGCTGGCCGGGATCGAGCAGGTGCGCCTCGTCGACGACGAGGAGGACTCGCCGGCCCCGTTCGGCTGACTCCTTTCCGAGCAGCTCGGTCGCCTGCCTGATGAGGGCGGCCTTGTGGAACCGGGGCTCACCGCCGAGGTGCGCCACGATCTCCGCGTAGAGCCCGCGCGCGCCGACGGCCGGGTTCGGGAGGTAGACGAGGGTGTGCCGGGACGCCTCGAGCTCGGCGACCGCGGCTCGGGCCGCGACGGTCTTCCCCGATCCGACCTCGCCGGTCACGACGCCGATCGCCTGCTCGGCGACGAGGAAGGTGATCCGGGCGACCGCTTCGCGATGCCCCTCGTGGCGATGGAGCACCGAGGGCGAGAGGTCCTTGCCGAAGGGCATCTTCGAGAAGCCGAAGTGGGAGCGGACCTGCTCGATCATCGCTCCTCCCCGCCGGCCTCGAGATCGCCGAGCTCCGCGTAGCGGGTGGAGCCGATCTCGGTCGCGACCTCGGTGCGGTGGTGCTCCTCGATGAGGCCGAGGTAGTCGATTCCCGTCCGTGGCCCCGGCTCGGGAGCGGGACGCGCCATCGGATGGGAGTGCCGGCCGATCTTCTGGGGCACCGCCTGTCCGAAGGAGGTGTCCATGTAGCGGACCTCGATGTGCTCGAGGTCGAAGGGGTCGAAGACGAGCTCGACGCGCCGCCCGACGAGGGCGGCATCCACCTCGTAGTGGTTGGCGAACAGCGACACGGTCGCGGTCTTGGTAACTGTCCGCCATTCAGAGAACAAGAACGCCTCGCGGACGAGCGACTCGGGCGGGATGACGGGAGGCCCGAGCTTGCCGAAGCGCTCGAGCGGCGTCTCACCCGTCTCGGAGTGGATCCGGCGGTGATAGACGCGCTCGGTCCAGGCGACGAAGCGCTCCTCCAAGACCTCGAGGGAGGAGATCTCCGAGTGCACGACCTCGACGAGGAACTGGTCGCGCACCGTGCGAAAAAATCTCTCCACCTTCCCGCGGCCTTCCGGGCGCCGCGGCTTGCTGTGGACCAGGCGGGCGCCGAGCACCGCAAGGGCCCGTAGCAGCTGCTTTGACACGAAGCTCGAGCCGTTGTCCAGATAGACGGTCTCAGGGGCGCCCCGACTGAGGACACCCCGCCTGAGCGCCGCCTCGGCCGAGAGGACGTCTTCGGCATAGGTCCAACGGTGGCCACAGACGAGGCGGGAGTGGTCGTCCAGATAGGCGAACAGGATCGCCTTCTTGCCGCCGACCACCGGCCCGTGGAGCGCGTCGCCCACCCAGAGCTCGTTCGGGCGGGTCGCCTCGAAGCGGCCGAAGGCGACGTTCTGGCCGGTGAGCGCGGCACGGCTGAGGCCGAGGGCGGCGAAGTGGCGCTGGAGGGTTCGCGGGGAAGGCGACCACTCGTGGCTCGCCTCGAGCATCTGGGCGATGTGCGCGGCCGTGCGCGACGGGTCCTCACGTCGCAGGTCGCAGGCCAGCATGAGCAGTCCTGCCGGCGTGCGGGGCTCGACGCGCCGCGGCGTCGGGCGCAACCCGGCAAAGCCTCCGGCGCGATAGGTGCGGATCCAGCGGTCGAGGGTCGGGCGCGAGACGGTGACCGGGGTCCCGTCGGGTCCGGTGTGGGTCGCCTCCGCGAGCAGGCGCACGAGCCGTCCCCGCCCGGTGCGAGACAGCTTCTTATCTGCTGCCTCGCGCACGAGCGCGTAGCGGAACAGCGCGATGTCCTCCGCCCGGTCGCGCCGGCATCGTGGTTCGTCGATGGGCACTTGTTCTCCTCCTCTTCAGGCACGGATAGTGCAAGGAGAGGAGGTTCGCCGCTCAGTGCGGGACCGGAAAGGGCGAGCTCGTGTTGGAAAGGAGCATCCCGCCGGTGAGCGCGGCCGCCCACGACCACGGCGGGCGGGGACCGAGCAGGATGCTCGCGGCGCGAGTCGCGAGGCCGATCGCCTCGAGCGCCCGGGCAAGCGGCGTCGAGCGCAGCTCGATCTCGTCGAGGCGGGCGTCGAGCGCGAGGGCCCAGGAGGAAAAGTGCGCCCGGACCCGCTCGGCACGCGCCGCGAAGCGTTGGAGCCAACCCCGCACGGTCTCTCTCGGACGGCCGAGCACGGCGGCGATCCTGCGCTGACCACCGCCCGCTGCAGCCTCGAAGAGCGCTGCGCCGATCACCGCCGCCTCATCGACCCGACGGAGGAGCGCGACGTCGGGGAGCAGCACCGACGTCTTCTCGCAGGAGCGACAGCGCGAGCGCCGCGGGCGGAGTCGTTCCTCACTCTTCCGACGTCGCAGCACACGGGGCCGTGCGCTGCCCCACGGCCGGAGCTTACCAGCACAGTGCGGGCAGGCGAGAAGACCAGCTCGCAGCGCGGCATCGACGCGGATCGGATCGTTCTCTACGCTGAGCACCAGATGCCTCCGGGCATGCCAGAGGACCCCCTCGCGCTCTGCCAAGAGATGGAGCGAGGGGGTCCTTGCCTTTCTCGGACCTCCTCACGTTGTCGCCGCGTCCTGCGACAACGCAACCACGCCGGCGCTTCAGATCGTCATCACGCTGACTGGCGTTGCATCACCGTTTCGTGGGCATGGGAAGCGTCGCTCAACAGTGCAGCAGCGATCTCGGTCACCGAGGCGTCCCGGGCCCGCAGCGTGAGCACACGGTCGCGCACCGTCGCCGACTTGCGCGGGCCCTTCGGCCCGGGCTTGGAGGACCGGAAGAAGTCGGTGCGCCCGGCGCGTAGCTCGGCCGCCAGCTGGTGGAGCGTCGCGGTCGAGTAGGAGAAGCGGCGAGCCACCTCGGCCGCGGGGATCTCGTCGACAAGATACGCCCGCAGCGCCTCGTAGCGGCGCTGGGCGGGCGTGGACGGCTCGAGGAAGTACTTGGCCCCTGCCCTCAAGGCTGTAGGTGATCTACTGGAACCACGACCTGACACAATAGACCTGTTATCAGCCATGGACGCGGATACTGGAGCGCCGATCAGCACTATCCTGGCGAGTGAACAGGAACTCTGAGCGTCAAGGGCTCCTCAAGAGCAAACCTTCGCCGAACCTCACCCGGCACAGGGTTCAAGCAGATCACCTACAGCTGGTGCAACGGCGCCAAGCGGACGGCCCCCGACCAGGGAGATTTCAGCGGGCGGCGCTGGAGAAGCGCTCAGGTGTGACCGGCAACGTGTTCCCGAGGATCGAGGCTAACGCAGCGATCGGGGCGACAAAGGCGGATCT
>JAJYMD010000319.1 GCA_021787255.1 Actinomycetes bacterium
GCCGCGCGGGGGAGGAGCGCACCGAGTGCCGGGACTGCGGACGTCGTGCTCGTCGGGAGCGGCATCAACGCGCTCGTCTGTGCCGCACTGCTCTCGCGTGCGGGGATGGGAGTGGTCGTCTTGGAGCGTGGCGACGTGCTCGGAGGGGCGATCCGCACGTCGCAGCTCACCGCCCCGGGGTTCCACCACGACGTGTTCAGCGCGTGGCACCCGCTCTTCGTGACCTCGGAGGCGTACACGATCCTCTCCCGGGACCTCGAGCGCCACGGCCTCTCCTATGCGTGCGCGCACGAGGTGACTGCGACCGCCACCGTCAGCGCTGACGCCCGAGTCATGACGCGCTCGCGCGAGGAGAACATCGTCGAGCTCGAACGTTGCGGACGCGGCGAGGGGGAGCGGTACCGGGCGGAGCAGATGGAATTCGAGGCTCACGCGGGGTTCGTCGCGGCGCTGCTCTCCGGCGAGGTGCTGAGCCCCGCAACGGCGAAGGCCGCATTGCGCGAGGTCTGGCGACGGCGTCCCCACGGCGCCCTGTCTCTGGTGGGCACCCTCACCGAGAGCGCGCGGACCTGGCTCTCGCGTGCGTACCGCACTTCGGGTCCGCCTGCGCTGTTCTCGCCATGGGTGCTCCACACGGGCCTTGGCCCCGACGCGGCGGGATCGGGGATCATGGACCGGGCGATCGTCGGGTTGCTCGAGCAGGTTGGCCTTCCCGTGCCGCAAGGCGGAGCCGCGCGCCTCGTCGAGGCCTTGCAGGCAGTGATCGAAGAGCACGGGGGCACCTGCCGGACCGGTGCCGAAGTCGACCGGGTCCTCGTGCGCGCCGGGCGGGCTCACGGCGTGCGGCTGGTCGGAGGAGAGGTCGTCGGTGCCACGCGTGCGGTCGTCTGCGGGGTCGCACCACCCGCCCTCTACGACCGGCTGCTCGCCGACGCCCCCGTCCCTGCGTGGGCGCGCACGGCCGCAGGGCGGTTCCGCTTCGGCCGGGCCGGCATGCAGGTCCACTACGCGCTCTCGTCCGTCCCGCGTTGGCGCCAGGACGACCGGCTCGCTCGCGTGCCGGTCGTCCACCTCACGACAGGGCTCGACGGGGTCTCGAGGGCTGTGGCCGAGGCCGAGCGCGGCCTGCTGCCCGCCCGGGCCACGATCGTCTGCGGTCAGCCCTGCGCCGTGGACGCCTCCCGCGCGCCGCAGGGGTCCTGGATCCTGTGGGTGCAGCTCCAGGAGCTGCCGGCGCACCCGTCGGGCGACGCGGCAGGAGAGATCGACGTCGGGGACGGGACCTGGACCGAAGAGCTGCGCGAGCGGTACGCCGATCGGATCCAGCACCGGCTCGGCGAGCACATCGAGGGCTTCGAGTCCTCGGTCGTCGCACGCGTCGCGCTCTCGCCGTCGGACATCGCCCGCGAGAACCCGAACCTGGTGGGCGGCGACATCTACGCGGGCGCGTGCGACCTGGACCAGAGCCTCGTGCTCCGGCCGAGGCCAGAGCTGTCCGGCCATGCGACGCCGGTCCCCGGCGTCTACCACATCGGGGCGAGCACCCACCCGGGTCCAGGACTCGGCGCCGCCTCCGGCACGATCGTGGCCAAACGGCTCCTGCGGCGTCGGAGCCTCTCGCGCCGAGCACGCTGACCGGCGGGCTTCGCTCAGCTCGCGCGGCTCGGCGCGCACAGTGCAGCGTGCGCTGCTCGGCGCGCGTGGCTCAGCGCGGCGGTCCCGTGTGTGCGGACTCGCCGGCACCCGAGGTGGGCGTCCCCTCGCTCGGCTCGGGCTCGGCACCGAGAGGCACCTCGGCGCCAGGTGACCTCCCCGCGATCGTCCCCGGAGGGCGGGCACGGGGGGGACGCTCCCCGAGCGCGACGGCGAGGAACTCCCGGCTGCGGGTGAGCCCGCGGGGGGCCAGCATCAGCGCACCCACGAAGAGGATGGCGAAGATGATCGTGTTGAGGCCGTTGGGGAGCGTGAAGCTGAACCCGAGCACCGTCGTCCCGTTCACCGCGTTCGAGAGGAACGAGAAGAGGACGCCGAGCAGCACGCCGCCCACGGACGCACCCCAGAGGCTTTGTGAGCCGCCGACGACGAGCATGCTGAGGGTCGAGAACGTGAGCGCGAGGTACACCTGTGTCACCGAGATGCTGCCGAGCTCGTGGGCGTAGAGTGCGCCGGCGAAGCCACAGATGGCGCCGGAGATGACGAACGCCACGAGCCGGTGCCGGAAGATCGACACACCGATGCCCCGGGCGGCCAGCGGGTCCGCCCGCGACGCCCTGAGCAGTCGGCACGAGCGGGTCTGCTGGTAGGCGAACGCGACGACGATCGCGATCGCGCACCCGACGAGCGCCTGGGTAATGCCGGTCGTCGCGGGCACGTCGGCGAGCGTGGTCGGCCCAGGGCCGATCTTGTCCCAGTTCGCGAGAACGTTGTACGTGATCTCGAGGACCGCGAACGTGGCGATCCCTGCCGACAGCCCGCTCAGGCGCATGAGCGCCAGGCCGACGGCCAACGCGAAGAGCGCCCCGAGACCCGCGCCGACGAGCAGCGACTCGGTGCTCGTGAGCCGCGGGGTCGCGAGGAACCCGAAGAGGTCGGGCATCGTGGCGTCGCGCGTCGCGACGGGGGTCGTCCAGATCGCGGCGGCGAACGCCCCGACGGCCACGAAGCTGATCTGGCCGAACGAGATGACCCCGGAATTGCCGATGAAGACGTACAGGCCGACGACGATCACCGTGGTCACGAGGACGTTGATCGCGTCCGTCTTGTCCGCTGCGGACAGCTGCGCGCCCACCAGAGCGACGATCCCCACCAGCACGAGCGGGCCGAGCACCTCGGCTCCGAGCCGGAGCCGCGCTCGCCCCGGTCTGGGAAGCGCGACGCGTGCGCGCTCTTCGGTCACACCCGCTCCACGCCGACGCCACGGGGGGCGAGCAGCCCCGCGGGGCGCACGACGAGCACGATGACCACGAAAAGGAAGGTGAGCGAGGTCACGAACACGAGCTGCTGCTCGGGAAGGACCGACCCGAGCAGCGAGTTCACGAACCCGACGATGAACCCGCCCGCCGTCGCTCTTCCCAGGTGGTCCAGGCCGCCGAGCACGACGCCCACGAGCGCCACGACGATCAGGCTGAGCCCCAGTGTGGTCGTGACGAGCGGGGTCTGCACGGTCTCGAGCACGGCGACCACCGCGGCGCTCGCGCCGCAGAGCACGAAGGCCACGGTGACCACCCGTTCGATGCGGACGCCGACGATCCGCGCGGTGGAGAAGTCTTCGGCCACCGCTCGCATCCTGAGCCCGAGCGACGAGCGGAACAACAGCGCGTAGAGACCGCCGAGGAGCAGCGCTGCGGCGCCGATGTCGACGATCGTGATCCACCGCAGCGCGATCGCGCCGCCGATGACGGTGTTGTTCAGCCTGATCAGCATCGACACCGGCTTGCCGTTGGGCCCGAAGACGACGAGCCACAGCGCCTCGAGCCCGTAGCTCACGCCGAAGGTGACGATGAGCGTCGCCAGGGCGGATGCCCCTCGGAGCGGCCTGAAGACGGCCACCTGCAGCACGAGGGAGCCGGCGATGCAGATCGCGAAGCACAGCACGATCGCCAGCCAGATGGGAAGGGAGCGCATGAGCCAAAGGGAGTAGGCGCCGAACGCCATGACCTCGCCCTGCGCGAGGTTGATCTGGCGCAGCACGGCGAACACGAGCCCCACCGAGACCGCGATCCGCGCGTACAGCGCGCCCAGCGAGAACGC
>JAJYMD010000051.1 GCA_021787255.1 Actinomycetes bacterium
AGCCCGTCGAGCGCGATGACCGCCCCGTCGAGGTCGCCCTGTCGTTTCAGCTCGTAGACGTGCTCGAGATCCGAGCTCGGCATCGGCGTCAGTCTACGGCGACGCGGCGCAGCTGCTGAGGGCTCGCCGCACGCGTGGCCCGCGTGGTGCCGGGCGGCGCGGGTGTCGCGCAACCAGAGTGGTCACCCGTGCTCGGGGGCCGGCGTCGCGGATGACGCGGCCGGCGTCCAGCAGGCGACGTCCGTGCCTGCCATGCGCTGCTTGCGCGTGGTCGCGTCCAGCAGGTGCCACGGTGTCGCCATCGACCCCACGGGCACCTCCACGAGGAGCGGTTCGTGGTCGCCACGGTGTGCAGCGATGACGGCTCCGAGCTCTGCGGGCGTCGCTGCCCGGGTGGCCGTGATCCCGAAGGCTTCTCCGAGCGCCACGAAGTCGGGGTTGACGAGGTCGCTTCCGATGGTGCGACCCCCGAAGCGGTCGACCTGGATCCGGCGGACGTTGCCATAGGCGTCGTCGTTGAAGATGACGGTCACCACACCGATGTCGTGCTTGCGGGCCGTGGCGAGCTCCTGCATGCTCCAACCGAACCCCCCGTCGCCCGTGATCGACACGACCACCCGATCGGGTTTTGCGACCTTCGCCCCGAGGGCGGTGGGAAAGCCGTACCCGAGCGTGCCCTGGTGGCCCGGCGTGAGGAAGGTGCGTGGCGCGAAGACGGGGTACGCCACACGGGCGAGGTAGCCGACCTGGGTGAGCTCGTTGACGAGGATCCCGTCTTCTGGGATCGCGTCGCGCAGCGCGCGCACGAAGCCCGCCTGCGGCTCGACTTCTGCGATCAGCTGATCGCACCGGCGACGGATCTCCTCCACCTCGACCGGGTCCCATGCGTGCCCTCGACCGGGCCTCACGCCCTCTGCGATCCCGCGTAGGCCCAAGAGCGCGTCGCCGAGGATCGGCAACGCCGTCCGGCCGCTCCTCGCCAACAGCTCCTCGTCGGCGTTGAGGAGCACGAGGGACGCAGTGCCCGGGAGCTCGATGGCGCCTGCGTCGTGCTCGACGAAGCGCGTGCCCACCGCGAGGACGACGTCCGCGCGCCGGAGCACCTCGGAGGCTCCGAGGCTCGACAGAGCGAGCGGATGGCGATCATCGAGCGACCCTCGCCCTTGCTGGCCCATGACGACTGGGGCGCCCAACGCCTCCGCGAGCCGCCGCAGCTCGCCGGTGGCCCCGGCGGCCTGGACGCCCCACCCGGCGAAGATGGCCGGGCGACGAGCTCGGGCGAGCAACGCGGTCGCACGATCCAGGTCTTGCTCATCCGGCACGAGCGGATTCGGCTGGGCCGCCGTCTCGACGAGCGAGACCGGTTCGTCTCGCGCCAGCACGTCGGGCGGCAGCTCGAGAGCTACGGGGCGAGGACGTCCCGACCGGAGCTCCGCGAAAGCCTCGTGCGCGAGCTTCGGCACCTCTGCCGGGCTGTGGGCGAGGGCCGACCACTTGGTCAGTCGGGCGAGCATGCCCGACTGGTCGGGGATCTCGTGGAGAAAGCCTCGACCCGAGCCGATCCCGCTCGACGGCACCTGTCCCGCGAGGAACAGTACCGGTGAGCTGCAGGACCATGCGGTGGCGAGCGCTGCGAGCGCGTTCAGGACACCGGGCCCGGGGACGACGAGCGAAACGCCGACTCTGCCCGAGCTCCGAGCGAACCCATCCGCCATGTAGGTTGCCGCCTGCTCGTGACGCGTGTTGCGGAAGGCCACTCGGCCCGAGAGCTCCGCCAGGGCGTCCATCGCGAAATCGAGCTGGACGCCCGGGATCCCGAAGACCTCGGTCACCCCCTCGATGACGAGCTGGCGCGCGAGCGCCTGGCCCCCGGTCATCTTCATCGACGGATGCTATACGATGCACTTGACGATCGCGTGACGCCGGTCCATACTTGCGACGCGTCGATCAATCGAAGGGGGGAGAGTCTGCACGCAGGTCGACGAGGCTCGCGGATCGGTCCTCCACCCGGATCCGAGCGCACGCGGCCCTCGAGGTGCCTGTCGCGCGGCTGCCCGCCCCCGAGCCATGACGGAGCCGGCCGGCGTCTCGTGGCGGCACAGGAGTCCGTCACCTCATCGTCGAGTGAGCAACGCAACGTGGGAGCTGTGACAGCCATGACCGTGAAAAGCAAGGTGACAAGCAACGCAAGGTACGCGACGGTGGGCGAGCTGACGATCGCGAAGGTACGACGCGTGGGCACGCGTCGACGCTGGCGACCTGTGCTCAAGCCCGTGGTTGTCGGCGCCGGCGCGATCAGCCTGGCGCTCGGCGTGCTCGCAACGGGCGCAGGCACTGCCGGAGCTGCCCGCCGGACAAAGGAGGTGACCAACTTCGCGAGCTATGTGGGAGGCCATGGGAAGGCGAACCCGAGGCTGTCCCCGGTCTACATCGGCGTCGTGAACCAGCAGACAGCGCCCAACGCCCCGACGCCGACGTGGACGACAGGAGTCGAGATCGCCCAGAAGTTCATCAACCAGCACGCTGGCGGCATCGACGGTCATCCGGTCGACCTCATCCTGTGCAAGATCCCGACAACAGTGGGGAGCGCTGCGAAGTGTGGGCAAGAGTTCGCCGACAACCCCAAGGTCATAGCGGTCGCGGCGGGCGGGATCGACGTGGGCAACTCCGCGCTCGAGTCCGCGCTCAAGCCTGCCAAGAAGCCGCTCTTCTTTTGCGTCTCGCTGAGCACGGTCGACGAGAAGTACACATACGGCTTCATCCTCTATGGCACAACCGCCCAGGTCGAGGCGCCGATGGCGAGCACTGCGCACAATCTGCACATCAAGAGCGTCTCGGTCGTGTACCCCTTGAACATCCCGGGCAACGTCTACCAGGCCACTGTTGTCGAAGACGCGCTCAAGTACGTCGGGATCAAGAGGGTCTACAAGGTGGGCTTCACATCCTCTGACACGAACTTCTCCGAGCCGTTCGACGCGGCGCACGTCGGGCACACCACACTGCTCATCTTGGTGAACAGCGGCGGCCCTGCGTGTTCCGACACGTACCTCACCCTCAAGTCACTGGGGATCGCCACAAAGACGAAGGTCCTCGTGAACGTGCCGTGCGACACGCCGACAGTCGCCAAAGCGGACGGAGGCACCCTGCCGCACGACTGGTACTACCTGACCGCCGTTCCGATGCCGGGCTCCCACACACCAGCCCTCGCGGCCTTCTTGAAGGTGGCGGACTCGTACGGGAAGGGGGCTGTCGCAGTGAACGCCTGGACCGGCAACGGGTTCGGTGAGGTCACGACGATCGCCAAGCTCGCAACCGAGATATTGAAGGCGCACAAGAAGCTCACGCCCTTAGCGGTGTTCGCAGCGGGCCGGGCGTTCAAGGGTCCTGTTGCGTTGGGGGCGCCGCACTTGGACTGTGGCGGGTTCAAGGGAGCGCCTGCGACCTGCAACGACTTGGACCGCTTCTACCAGAACGTCGCACCCACAGTGATGAAGCCGCTCGGCTCGTGGATCTCGTCGCCGAAGGGCTTCACCCCGCCCGTGACATGAGATGCCGCCGGTGAGATAAGGCCCTGTCGAGCTCGGGGTCCCTGACCGGAGCTTCGACATCGCAGTCGCCGACCCCGGACAGCTCCGGGGTCGGCGAGCTGGCGTCTAGTCCGGGTCATCCATGTCGATCGTCACCTTGATGCCGGCGTGGTCTCTTGCCGCCTCGATCGCATCCTGGAAGAGGCGGAGTGGGAAG
>JAJYMD010000428.1 GCA_021787255.1 Actinomycetes bacterium
CACGGCGATCGCGCACGCCAGCGCGGTCTCGAGCCCGATCATGCCGGCGGGCGCCTCGTCGAAGGGGAGGTCCTTCGCCTCGGGGGGGTGGGGCGCGTGGTCCGTCGCGATCGCGTCGATCGTGCCGTCTGCCAGGCCGCGGCGCAGCTGCGCCACGTCGTCGTCCCCTCGCAGCGGCGGGCTCACCTTGAAGCAGGGGTCGTAGCCGGCGCAGGCCGCGTCGGTGAGCACGAGGTGGTGGGGCGCGACCTCTGCGGTGACCGAGAGCCCCTCGGCCTTGGCCCGCCGGACCAGCTCGACCGAGCCGGCGCACGACAGGTGCAGGAAGTGCAGACGCCCCCCGGTGAGGCGCGCGAGCGCGACGTCGCGGGCGACCATCGCCTCTTCGGCCGCGGCGGGGACCCCCGGCAGCCCGAGGCGGCTCGACCACGCGCCCTCGTGCATGACGCCCCCGGCGGCAAGTCGCGCGTCCTCGCAGTGCTGGGCCAAGGTCACGCCCAGGTCCCGTGCGTAGTCGAGCGCGCGCCGCATCAGCGCCCCGTCCTGGACGCCCGACCCGTCGTCGGTGAACAGCCGCACCCCGAGCGAGGCGAGCTCGGCCATCGGGGCCAGCCGCTCCCCGGCCCGCCCCACGGTGATCGCACCTGCGACCGCGACCTCGATGGGCGCCTGGGCGCCGAGCGCGAGGACCTCCCGGGCGACCGCGGCGCTGTCGACGGGGGGGTCGGTGTTCGGCATCGCCACGACTGCGGTGTACCCGCCGAGCGCGGCCGCGCGGGCGCCGGAGTCCACGGTCTCCGCCTCCTCGCTCCCTGGCTCGCGCAGATGGGCGTGGAGGTCGACGAGGCCCGGCGCCACCACGCAGCCTGAGGCGTCGAGCACTTGCACCTTTGCCGGGGCGGCGCTCGCGGCGTCGGGCCCGACGGCTCGGACGACCCCGTCGGCGACCACCACGTCGGCGCGGCGGCGCCCGGTCGCGTCCAGGACCTCGCCGCCGCGCACAAGCAGCGCCCGGCTCATCTCACGCCGCCGAGCAGGAGGAAAAGGACCGCCATGCGGACTGCGACGCCGTTGGCCACCTGCCGGGTCACCACCGACTGGGGCAGGTCGGCGACGTCGCTGGCGATCTCGACGCCGCGGATCATGGGCCCGGGATGGGTGACGACCGCGTCCTCCCCCAAGAGCCGCGCCCTCAGCGCGGTGAGCCCGAAGCGCGCCGTGTACTCGCGCGCCGAGGGGACGAAGGCGCCGCTGCCCCGCTCGGCCTGCAGCCTGAGCAGCGACACGACGTCGGCCCCGGCGAGCGCGGCGTCCAGGTCGTCGGTCACCTCGACCGGCCAGCCTTCGAGCGACTCGGGGAGCAGGCTCGCCGGCGCGACGAGGGTCACCGAGGCCCCGAGCGCGCTGTACGCGAGCACCTGGGAGCGGGCGACCCGGCTGTGGCGGACGTCGCCGACCACGAGGACCCGCAGCCCCTCGACGCCGCCGCGCACCTGGCGCACCGTGAAGCAGTCCACCAGCGCCTGGGTGGGGTGCTCGTGCCACCCGTCGCCTGCGTTCACCACCTTGCAGCGCTTCACCCACCTGCTCACCTGGGCCGGGACCCCCGCCGCGGCGTGGCGGACGACCAGCACGTCCATGCCCATCGCCTCGAGCGTCTCGGCGGTGTCGCGGATCGACTCGCCCTTCTTCAACGACGAGCCGGCCGCGGCGAACGAGAGCACGTCGGCCGACAGCCGCTTCGCCGCCGTCTCGAACGACAGGCGAGTCCGGGTCGAGTCCTCGAAGAAGACGGTCGCGACGGCCTTGCCGCGCAGGGTCGGGACCTTGCGGACCGCACGCGTCCCGACCTCGGCGAAGGCCTCGGCGACCCCGAGCACCTCCTCGATGCCCTCTCGCCCGAGGTCGGAGATGGAGAGCAGGTGTGTCACAGAAGCTCCCCGATCACGACGCCGTCCTCGGACACCTCCACCAGCTCGGAGCGGCGCGTCGGGAGGTTCTTGCCGACGTAGTCGGGCCTGATCGGCAGCTCCCGGTGCCCCCGGTCCACCAGCACCGCCAGCTGCACCGCGCGCGCCCTTCCGAAGTCGCCGAGCGCGTGCAGCGCGGCACGCGCGGTGCGGCCGGTGCACACCACGTCGTCGACGAGCACGACGACCTTGCCGGTCAGGTCGCCGGGGATCTCGGTCACCGACTCGGCCAGCACCGGGCGCAACCCGACGTCGTCGCGGTACAAGGCGACGTCGAGGGTCCCGACCGGGACGTCGACGTGCGCCGCCTCCCGCAGCGTCTCGGCCATCCGCCTGGCCAGCGGGACGCCTCCGGTCTGCAGGCCGACGAGCACGACGTCGTCGAGACCGCCGTTGCGCTCGGCGACCTCGTGGGCCATCCGGACGAGCGCCCGGTGCACGTCCGCTGCGCAGAGGACCTCGGATCGGGGGACGAAGGTGCCGCCGCGGGTCCACCTGCGCTCGCGTTCGGCCACCGCTCCTCCTGCCCGTACGGGCCTCACCGGACCCGCTTGACGGTCGGCGAGACCTTATCGCGCGCCGCGCACCCGAGAGGCGATCGTGCTCAGGATCCCGTTCACGAACGCCCCCGACTCCTCGGTGGAGTAGGTCTTCGCGAGCTCGACCGCCTCGTCGAGCACGACGGCGGCCGGCAGACCGCCCGGCTCCAGCAGCTCGGCCACGGCCATCCTGAGGACGAGCCGGTCGACGACCGCCATCCGCTCGAGCGACCAGCCGACCGACGCCTCGGCGACGAGCGCGTCGGCTCGTGCGCGGTGGCGCTCGGTCGCCTCGACGAGCTCGGCGGTGAACCGGTCCGGGGGCACCGGGAGCTCGCGGAGCACCGTCACCGGGGCCTCGCCCTTCATCTCGGCCTCGTAGAGCAGGCCGAGGGCACGTTCGCGCGACTGGTGACGCGTGGGCTCGTCGTCTGGCACGTGGCGTCGGGCGCTCAGGCCCGGGTCAGGTACTCCCCCGTGCGCGTGTCCACCCTGATCGAGTCGCCCGGGTTCACGAACAGCGGCACCTGCACCACGAGGCCCGTCTCGAGCGTCGCGGGCTTGCGCGCGCCGGACACCCGGTCCCCCTGGACGCCCGGCTCGGTCTCGGTCACGACCAGCTCCACCGCCGCGGGCAGGTCGACGCCGATGATGTCGCTGCCGTGCATCTGGAGGTAGACCGCGTTCCCCTCCTTCAGGTAGCTCGCCGCCTCGCCGAGCGTCGAGCGGGGCACCTGGATCTGCTCGTAGCTCGTCGAGTCCATGAAGACGTACTCGTCGCCGTCGCGGTAGAGGAACTGCATCTCGTGCTTGTCGATGATCGCCTGCTCGAGCTTCTCGTCGGCGCGGTAGGTCTTGTCGATGACCGCGCCGGTGCGCACGTTCTTCAGCTTCGTGCGGACGAACGCGCCCCCCTTGCCGGGCTTCACGTGCTGGAACTCGACGACCGAGAACAGCCCCTCGGGAAGGTCGAGCGTCATGCCGTTCTTCAGGTCGTTCGTGGAGACGGGCATCGAACTCTTGGCGCTCCTGTGCTCGTGGCGTGCGTCGGGCCTCCGGCTCCCGGCCTCCGGCGGAGGTCGCAGTCCCGGCTCCGCGGCCTTTTCATGCCGCGACGTCCTTGGGGAAATTCGTGAGGGCTCGGTTGCCGGTCTCGGTCACCACCAGGGTGTCCTCGATCCGGACGCCCCCGGTGCCGGGGAGGTAGATCCCGGTCTCCACCGTGACGACCATG
>JAJYMD010000458.1 GCA_021787255.1 Actinomycetes bacterium
GTCGACGGGGACTTCAGCGGGGAGGACCTCGTGATCGCGTTCAACCCGAGCTACCTCATCGACGGCGTGGACGCGGTGCTCGACGACGAGGTGTTCATCGAGACCGACAGCCCTGCGCGACCGGCGACCGTTCGCGCCGCCGGGCGGGACGATTTCCGGTACCTGCTCATGCCGGTGCGGGTGTCGTGACGCCCGCCGCGATGTCCGGCGCGATCGCCGCAGCGCCGCGGGCCAAGGCCGGGAGCTCGCTGCGGCTCGTCGAGCTGCGCGACGTGCGGCTCTTCGTCGAGGCGCGTCTCGAGCTGGTGCCGGACGCGACGACGGTGCTCACCGGACCGAACGGCTCGGGCAAGACGACGTTCCTCGAAGCCGTAGGGTACCTGGGTTCGCAACGGTCATTCCGTACGAGCGCGCGCGAGGTGATGGTACGCAGCGGCCAGGAGCGCGCGATCGTCCGTGCGCAGCTCGAACGCGATGGACGTCCACTGCTGGTGGAGAGCGAGCTCGACGCGCGCGGGAGCACGAGAACGCTCGTCAACCGTCGGCTGGTACGCGGGCGAGCGCTGCTTTCGGACGCGGTCCCCGTCACCGTGTTCTCGCCGGAGGACCTCGGTCTCGTGCAGGGCGCACCCGCCCGGAGGCGGGAGCTCCTCGACGCTGCGCTGCGCATGACGGATCCACGCGCGGCGGCAGATCTGGACGAGATGGAGCGGGTGCTGCGTCAGCGCGCCGCGTTGCTCCGCCAGGCCGGAGGGGGGCTCGGCGAGCGGATCACATCGACGCTCGACGTCTGGGACGAGCGGCTCGCGGCGACCGGTCAGGCGGTCTCGGACGCCCGGCGCAGCCTGGTCGAGCGTGCCGAACCGCTCGTGGCGGAGGCGTACGCAGCGGTCGCGGGGCTCTGCACGGGCGCAGAGGTGGCGATGTCCTACGTCCCGGGTTGGGAGGGAGAGCTGCACGTGGCGCTCGAGGCGAGCCGGCGCGAAGACCTGAGGCGGGCGATGTCCTGCGTCGGGCCGCACCGTGACGAGGTGCTGCTCAGCATCGAAGGACGCGAGGCGCGAACCCGGGCATCCCAGGGTGAGCAGCGGAGCCTTGCGCTCGCACTTCGCCTGGGCTTGCACCGGCTGGTGACGGAGCAGCGTGGCGTGGCGCCGCTGCTGCTTCTCGACGACGTCTTCTCCGAGCTGGACTCCGAGAGGAGCCGCGCGCTCTTGAAGCACCTGCCAGGCCAGCAGGCGATCCTCACCACCGCGGCGAGGTTGCCCGAAGGGGTGGAGCTCGGCGCGATCGTGGACGTGCGCACCACGGGCCGGCGCGCATGACGCCTCGCGGACAGCGGGCGGGTGCTCGGATCGACCGGCGTGCTGTGATCGATCGGGGTCCTCGGCCACTGCGCGAGGCGCTGGACGACGTGGTGGCGGGGCTCGGACCGCGCGGCGCGTCATCTGCGGCGCGTGCTCCCGCGTCGGCCGAGGCTCTCGGGACCATCTTCTCGGGCTGGTCGCGGCTCGTCGGGCCGGCTGTGGCACGCCACACGCGGCCGCTGCGTCTCGAGGGCGGCGCGCTGGTGGTGGCAGTCGACGAAGCGCCCTGGGCGACGCAAGTACGCGTCCTCGCGCCCGGGATCCTCGCACGCCTGGCGGAGGAGACCGGCGAGCGGCTCGACCGGCTCGACGTGGTGGTCCACGGCGGGGCTTGAGCGCGAGCCGCAAGGCCGCGGAGCCTTGCCCGGCTCGGGCATCCGCGGGCTCCGAGGCCGGGAGCTCGACTGTCGCAGGCGCCAGAGCGCTGGCTGCAGCCGGCCGTCGGGTAGACTCGAGGTTCGATAAGCGACGCAGAGCGGCCTCCGTGTGCCGAGGTCGTGGTGGCTCGGACGTCGGCACGATCGAGTGGAAGGAGCGCGCCCGTGAGGCGCGGCGAGGAGGCAGCGCGTGGCCGTTGAGGACGGCTCGTACACGGCGAGTGACATCACGGTCCTCGAGGGGCTCGAGCCCGTGCGCCTCCGTCCGGGGATGTACATCGGCTCCACGGGGCCGAGCGGCCTGCACCACCTCGTCTGGGAGATCGTGGACAATTCCGTCGACGAGGCGATGGCAGGCTACTGCACGCGCATCGACGTGACGCTCTTGGCCGATGGCGGGTGCATGGTCCAAGACGACGGGCGAGGGATCCCGGTCGACCCGCATCCACAGTACCCGGATCGCTCGGCGGCGGAGATCGTCTACACGACCCTGCACGCCGGTGGGAAGTTCGGCGGCGCGGGCTACAAGGTGTCCGGGGGCCTCCACGGCGTGGGGGCCTCGGTCGTGAACGCGCTGTCCGCGCGGCTCCGTCTCGAGATCGATCGGGATGGGAAGCACCACGTGATGGAGTTCGTGAACGGCGGCGAGATCAAGATGCCCCTCGAGGTGGTGGGAGACGCTCCGAGAGGCAGAACCGGGACCACGGTCACGTTCTGGCCGGACCCTGCGATCTTCGAAGAGGTCGAGTTCCGCGCGCAGACGATCACCGAGCGGCTACAGGTGATGGCGTTCTTGAACCGAGGCCTCGAGATCCGGTTCGCCGACCAACGGCCGGGCGCTGAGAAAAAGGAGGTCTTCCGCTACAACGGGGGCATCGTCGACTACGTGAAGCACCTGAACGCGTCCAAAGAGTCGCTCTTCAGGAAGGTCGCTTCGTTCCAGCAGACCGAGGAGAACCAAGAGGTCGAGGTCGCGCTGCAGTGGAACACCGGGTTCAACGAGAGCATCTTCTCCTTCGCGAACGGCATCTCCACGATCGAGGGCGGGATGCACGAGGAGGGTTTCAAGAAGGCCCTCACGAACGTCGTGAACCGCTATGCGCGCTCGAGGAACCTCTTGAAGGAGAAGGACGAGAACCTGGACGGGAAGGACATCCGGGAAGGGTTGACGGCGATCGTGTCCGTACGCCTGAAGGATCCGCAATTCGAGGGTCAGACCAAGGCGAAGCTGGGGAACGTGCCGATCCGGTCGCTCGTGGAGCGGGCGACCAACGAGAAGCTCGCCGCATGGCTCGAAGAGAACCCGACCGAAGCCAACCAGGTGGTGAAGAAATCGCTCTTGGCTCAGCGCGCTCGCGTCGCCGCTCAACAGGCGCGCGATCTCACGCGGCGCAAGTCGGGTCTGGACGGTGCCGGTCTGCCCGGGAAGCTCATCGATTGCTCGTCGCGTGACCGGCGTGAGTGTGAGCTGTTCATTGTGGAAGGGAATTCCGCGGGGAGTTCAGCGAAGGATGCACGGGACCCGCGGACCCAGGCGATCCTGCCCATCAGGGGCAAGATCTTGAACGTCGAGCGATCCCGGATCGACAAGATGCTGAAGAACGCGGAGATCCAAGCGCTGATCGCGGCGATCGGAGCCGGGCTGGGCGAGGAATTCGACGTCTCGAAGATCCGCTACCACAAGGTGATCGTCCTCGCCGACGCGGACGTCGACGGCAGCCACATTCGCACGCTGCTTCTCACGTTCTTCTTCCGGCAGATGAAGCCGTTGGTGGAAGGTGGGTTCGTGTACGTGGCCCAGCCCCCCTTGTACTCCACGCTCGTCGGCAAGGAGAAGATCTATCTGAAGGACGACGCGGCCAAGGACGCCTTCCTCGCAGAGCACCCGGACCACCGGCACGACTTCCAACGGCTGAAGGGGCTGGGGGAGATGGACTTCCACGAGCTACGCGACACGACGATCGACCCCACGAAGCGCTCGCT
>JAJYMD010000117.1 GCA_021787255.1 Actinomycetes bacterium
AGGACGAGTGCGTCGAGGTGACGCCCAAAGCGGTGCGGCTCCGCAAGGTCGTCCTGGACGCGTCCCGCCGAGGACGTCTTCGCAGCCGGGTCCGTGCCGGGCGCGAGCCGGTCTCGGGCGCCGCTCCAAGATAGCCTCGAGCACCGCCGCTGCCGGCGTCGAGGAGGGATGGCAGAGCGGACGAATGCGCGGCTCTTGAAAAGCCGTGGGGCTCCGGTCCCCGTGGGTTCGAATCCCACTCCCTCCGCCCGTGCCCGAAGACCCCGTGCCCGAAGACCCCGTGCCCGAAGACCCCGTGCCCGAAGACCCCGCGGCGCGCTCCCTCTCCGACGAGGCCGCGATGCACGTCGCCCTCGACGAGGCTCGAGCGGCCCTGGAGCACGGCGACGTCCCCGTCGGCGCCGTCGCGCTGACCGGGGAGGGAATCGTGGCCCGAGCGCACAACGAACGGGAGCGGCGCGCTGATCCGACTGCCCACGCCGAGCTGCTGGCGCTGCGCTCGGCGGCAGAAGCGCTCGGCTCCTGGCGGCTCAGCGGGGTCACGATGGTCGTCACGCTCGAACCGTGCCCGATGTGCGCCGGCGCGCTGATCGCGGCGCGCGTCGGGCGGCTCGTCTTCGGCGCGCCCGACCCGCGCGCGGGCGCGTGCGGGTCGCTGTACAACCTGTGTGCGGATCCTCGGCTGAACCACGAGCTGCCGGTGACCCGGGGCGTGCTCGAGGACGACGCCGCGCACCTTCTGCGGGAGTTCTTCGCGGTGCGTAGAGCGTGAGGCGGTACCGAGGCGGTGCCGGGGGGAGGCCACGCGCAGGTCCGGGCCGGTCCGGGCGGACCGGGGGCGCTGCGCCGGGCAAGCCGTGCGCCCGACCGGGCCGGTCCTGAGGCGGGAACGAGCCGACACGAGCAGCACCCGGACCGACCCCCGGACCCGGTAACCTCTGCGCCGGAGGCGTGCGAGAGCGGCCGAATCGGACGGTCTCGAAAACCGTTGTACCCCCTGGGTACCGTGGGTTCAAATCCCACCGCCTCCGCTCGTCGCCCGCTCGCGGCGCGCCGCGCAACTGCGCGGCACGCCCCGCCGCCACGGCCGGGACTGCCGGGAGGCGCGGCCGGCCGGTCCTGGTACGCTCGCTGCGCCGACCACTGGTCGGGCGCCGGCGCTGCCGGCGGGGTCTCGTGCGGCTTCCTGCTCGAGCGGGTCTCGCGCTCTGACGAGAGCCAGGCTCGGAGCTGGTCGCGTCGCGGGCGACCCGCGGTCGCAGCCCGGCCACGCACTGGGGCCGGAAGGGCCCGGGGACAGACCCGGCGTCGGGTCCGGCGTCTCGCGGCGCCCGGGCAGCGCACGTGCACCGCCGCAGGAGGTGCAGAAGGCGAGAGGAAGGGTGACCATGGCACGCCCGCGAACCACCGTCGGGAAGCTCCAGCGAGACCAGGCGAAGCGGGAGAAGGCGAAGGCCAAGCAGGAGGACCGCCTGGCACGTCGTGCGGACCGAGGCGACTCTTCCCACGGCTCCCACTCGGCACCCGAAGAAGACCAGGAGGCGCTCCTGGAGCAGTTCGCCCGGCTCCACGAGGACTTGGCGGAAGGGCGCATCTCGCTCGACGAATTCGAGTCTCGCCAGGACGACCTGCGCCGTCGCCTACGGGTCGACTGACAGCTACCACCCCTACGGCTCGCCTCACCCCTACGGGTCGGCTCAGCGCGTCGGCAGCGCTTCGCCTCCGGCGGCCCGCCGCTCAGCCGCTCATCCGGCGCCGCCGGCCACCTCGTCCCTGCCGCGCGTCTCGAGCCAGCGCCGGAGCCCGGCCGCGTTGGAGTGGAAGCCGTTCAGGACCTCCAGCTTCTCGCGATGCTCGGCGGGCACCCGGCTTGTGTCGAACCGGAAGCGCTCCTCGAGCGCCTCGACGATGTCGCGGCCCTGGCGGAACGCGCGCTCGGCGGTCTCGGCCCAGCTGCGCAGCGTCGCCTCGGCCTCCTCGAGCAGCGGCTCGGGCTCGTCCAGCAACCCGAAGTGGGCGAGGGCGATGCCCGAGGGCCGGCGCGAGGCGAACCTGTGCAACGAATGGAGAGCCTGGTCGAGGTCGAAGTCCGGCGGAGGAGTCGCCGGTCGCAGGATGCCGGCGTCCGGAAGCCGCACACCCACCGCGTCGCCGGCGAACAGGATGCCGCTCAGGGAGTCGTGAAGGGCGAGATGGTGCTTCGCATGCCCGGGGGAATCGACCGTGGTGAGCACCCGTCCGGGTCCGATCTCCACCTCCTCTGCGTCGGCCAGTACGTGCAGGCGCTCTGGTGGCGTCGGTTCGAGACGGCCGTAGAGGCCGTCGAGGAGCGGGCCGTACACGCGCTCGGCGGATGCGACGAGCCGGCTCGGGTCAGCGAGGTGGCGCGCCCCTTTCTCGTGCACGTAGACGGTCGCGCTCGGGAACGCGCGAGCCACGTCACCCACGCCGCCGGCATGGTCGAGGTGGATGTGGGTGACCGCCACCCCTGCGAGCTCGTGCGCTCCGACGCCGAGCCGCTCGAGCGCGGCCAGGAGCGCGGGAACCGACGACTGGCTCCCCGTCTCGATCAGCACGGGAGCAGGACCCTCCACGAGATACCCGGCGGTCATCCGCCGCCAGCCGCCGAGCAGCGTGTCGATCTGGACGACCCCCGGCCCGATCTCGACCGGCTCGGCGGGCTCCCCGGGCTCCGTGGGCTCGACGCCGCCGACGTGCACGCGGGTGTGCTCTGTGACCAGATGACCCGGTCCTGGGTCCGGAGCGTCGGTCCCGGTCATGCGTCGCTCAACTGCACCACGACCTTCACGTCGTCGGGGGTGCGCTCGAGGGCGTCCTGCCAGCGATCGAGCGGCACGGCGCGGCTCACGAGCTGCTGGAGCCAGTCACGATCGGCGCTTGCGAGCGCGGTGGCTCCCGCCTCGTAGTGGCGGCGGTTGGCGTTCACGGAGCCGACCACCGACTCGTTCGCCAGGACCATCGAGCGGTTCAGCGCACCCTCGTCGACCGCGATCTCGCGTCCTTTCGACGACACGCCGGTGAGGCACACGACCCCGCCGGGCCCGACGTGCTCCATCGCGTCGAGCACGAGGCTCGAGACGCCCGTGCACTCGATGACGACGTCGGGGGAGTCCACCGCGTCCGCGATCGCGCCCGTGTGGTAGCGCGCGCCGAGGGCGCGCACGAGATCGGGCTTCCTGCCCGTGGCCATCTGGTCGATGACGTGCACCTCGAGCCCGCGCTGGACGCCGATCAGCGCGGCGAGCAGCCCGATCGGCCCGGCGCCCGTGACCACCGCGGTCGACGGCTCCCAGTGCGCGCGGTGCCCGATCCTCTCGACCTGCTCCCATGCCTTGGCGACGATGCTCGTCGGCTCGAGCAGCACTCCGAGCAGGCCGAGAGACGGATCGACCTTCACCACGTACTCGGGCGTGATCCGGTAGCGCTCGGAGAGGTAGCCGTCGTGCTCCTTGATGCCGCGCTCCGTGTACCTCCCGTTGCGGCAGAAGTCCCACTCGCCGACCGCACAATTGCCGCACGGCACCGGGTCGGGGCGCCGGACGATGCCCACGACCAGGTCACCGGCGACGACCGGACCGCCCGGTGGCGCCTCGAGCACCCGGCCAAGCGACTCGTGGCCCAACACGAGCCGCTCCCGCCCCGGCGGCGCCCAGCCGTACTCCCCCGAGAGGATCTCGACGTCGGTG
>JAJYMD010000145.1 GCA_021787255.1 Actinomycetes bacterium
GCGCCGAGCGCCGCGTCGGTGACCTCGGCGAGCAGGTCCGCGTCGACGGGGCCGTCCACCGGCCGGCACCCTATCCGCGCGGCGAGGAACGGGGCGCGGAGGCCACGGGCTGCAGCCACCGCTGTGCCGCCGACGCGTCCTGGACGACCGAGTGGGCGAGGTCGATCACCACCCGGGTCGGCGCGGACGGTGCACCGCGCAGGCGCAGCGCGATACCGACCCGCCTCGGCGGGAGCCCGGCGATGGGCAGGAGGCGGAACTCCGGCATCAGGTGCGGAGGCACCGCGGTGGCCGGGAGGATCGACGGGCCGTAGCCGTCGAAGGTGAGCGAAGCGATCAGGTGCAGTCCGTCGAGCTCCATCGAAGCGCGGAGCTCGACGCCCTCGGCACGCGCGGCTGCGTCCATCTCCTCGCGCAAGACCGTGCCGGGCGCCGGGAGCAGCAGCCCGAGGTCGGCGAGGTCCTTGAGGCCAAGAGGCGCTCGCCGATCGGCGAGCTCGTGCTCGAGGGGGACCACGAGGACGAGGTCCTCTTCGAAGAGCGGAGAAGTGGTCAGCTCGTCGCTGTGGACCGGCAGCGTGACGGCGGCGACGTCGAGCTGGCCGGAAGCGAGCTGGGCCTCGAGGGTGGTGTTCGTGCCATCGGTGACCGTCAGGCGGATCTGGGGATGCTGCGCTCGCAGCGCCGCGAACATTCTGGGCACGATCCATCGCCCCGCGGTGCCGATCATCCCGAGGCGCACGAGCCCGCGCACCTCGTGACGCATCGCCACGACGTCGGCCACCATTGCGTCCAGCTCGGCGATCATCCTGCGGGCTCGGGAGACGACGACCTCGCCCTCTTCGGTGAGCCGCCCCGACGACCGGTCGACGAGGACGACCTCGAGCTCGCGCTCGAGGCGGGCGACGTGGGCCGAGACGTTCGACTGGACGGTCCCGAGCGCGCCTGCCGCGGCCGAGAAGCTTCCGGTATCGGCGATCCCGACGATCGCATGCAGGTGCTTCAGGTCCACGTCGTCCTCCGTCATGTCACGGGGCCGGCCATGTCACGGGGCCGGCCATGTCACGGGCCGGCCATGTCACGGGGCCGGCCATGTCACGGACCGGCCATGTCACGGGCCGGCCTGCCGGGCGCCGCGCGAGCGCCGCTACGGGACGCCCGACGGGCGTTGCCGAGCCCACTTGTCGAGCCCACTGGTCGGGCCCATTCCCCCGTTGCGATGGAGCTTATCTGAAATGAAGATTATAAACATCTCATAAAGCTCATTGACAGATCACGGCGCGTCCTGCAGAATGGAAGGAGACCTCGGGGTAACTGGATTCCCCCCTCCGTTCCCGGCTGGTCAGTGCGAAGGGACCGCCCACCCCCCCGGCGGTCCCTTCGTCGCGTCGGCGGAGCGAGACGGTCTCTCCTGCTCGTCGACGGCACCTAACCTGCCACGGTGGTCGAATTCGCCGTCACGCGCGCAGTCCTCGTCGGCCTCACCTCCTCGCCGGCTCGCCGGCCTCGCGGTCCTCGCGGTCCTCGTGTTGCTCGTGTTCGTCGCCGGCCTCGCGGTTCTCACCGGCTCGCAGCGCTCGCCGTGAGGCGCGCATGCTGAGGGTCCCGACGGTCCGGACGCGCGTGGCGGTCGCTGGCGCGCGGGTCGTGAGCACGCTGTCGCAGCGTGTCGGGTTTGGCAGCGGCACCGTCGTCGGTGGCCACGTCGGGCTCGTCTTCGACCCTCGGCTGCTCGAGCACCTCGCCGCCGGCCGTCGGATGGCGCTCGTGAGCGGCACGAACGGCAAGACGACGACGACGCACCTGCTCGCCGCCGCCGTCGAAGGGGCACTCGGACCCGTTGCGACCAACGCCACCGGCTCCAACATGCCCAGCGGGCATGTGACCGCACTGGCGAGCGCGCCGCCAGGTGCAGCGGCAGTCTTGGAGGTCGACGAGGGGTACCTGGCCGGCCTCCTCGGGGCCCTCAGCCCTGAAGCGGTGGTGCTGCTCAACCTCTCGCGTGACCAGCTCGACCGCACGAACGAGGTCCGCATGGTGGCGAACCGGTGGCGTGCGGCGCTGGCGGCGACGTCGGACCCTGCGTCCACGTCGGGGGCGGCGACCTGGTCACGCGCTGCCCGGTCGGGAGCGGCGACGACGACGACGATCGCGAACGCCGACGACCCGCTCGTCACCTGGGCGGCGTCGGCCGCAGCCAAGACGATCTGGGTCGGTGCCGGGCTGTCCTGGCGCCAGGACGCCGTGGCATGCCCGGCGTGCGCGGGCCGCGTCAGGTTCGCGAACGCCGAAGCCGACGGGGGTGCCGGCCTCGACGGGTGGGCGTGCGCCTGTGGCTTCGTACGCCCGCGGCTCGACGTCCGTCTCGAGGGCGACGACATCGTCCTCGCCGACGGTCGCCGGCTCGAGCTGGTGCTGGCGCTCCCCGGGCGGTTCAACCGCGCGAACGCGGTGATGGCCGCGGTCGCCGCAACCGAGATGGGCGTCGGGTGGGACGACGCGCTCTGCCGGATCGCCGCGGTCCAGGAGGTCGCGGGCCGCTTCTCCGTGGTGGAGGTGGGCGGCTGCACGACGCGCATGATGCTCGCCAAGAACCCCGCGGGCTGGCGCGAGCTGCTCGACCTCGTCGGACCGTCCGGGCGCGCCGTCGCGATCGGGATCAACGCGCGCGTCGCGGACGGCAGGGACCCCTCGTGGCTCTGGGACGTCCCGTTCGAGCGATTGCGCGGAAGGACGGTCGTCGCCACCGGAGAGCGGTGTCGAGACCTGTCGGTCCGTCTCCGCTACGCGGACGTCCCGCACCGGACCGTGCGTGACGAGGTCGCCGCAGTGCGCGCCGCGTGGATCGCCGGTGGCCGTGCCAGCCCCGCGACCATCCCCGCCGAGCCGGCCGCGACCGCGGCCATCCCCGTCGAGCCGGGGGAGGTCCAGGTCGACTTCGTCGGCAACTACACGGCCTTCACCGACCTGATGGCGCGCTCGGCGCGCTCGGCGCGCGCGAGGCGGAGGGCGGGCGCATGAGCCTCGTGGTGGTCGTGGTCCACCCGGACCTGCTCGGCACCTACGGCGACGGGGGCAACGGTGTCGTCCTCGTCCAGCGCGCGCGCTGGCGCGGCATCCCTGCCGAGCTCGTGGAGGCGGTGTCGGACGCGGCGCTCCCCGCCGGCGACCTCTACTGCCTCGGCGGGGGCGAGGACGACGCGCAGCGCGTGTCCGCCGAGCTGCTTCGCACGGAGGGCAGCCTCCATCGGGCCGTCGAGCAGGGCGCGGCCGTGCTCGCGGTGTGCGCGGGGTACCAGATCATCGGGCGCACCTTCGCCGCGGCAGACGGCCGGTCGCTGCCGGGGGTCGGGCTGTTGGACGCGACGACTGCGAAGGGCGCCGGGCGCCGGGCGGTGGGCGAGGTGCTCGCCGAGCCTCTCGACACGAGCCTGCCGGTGCTGACGGGGTTCGAGAACCACGGCGGGCTCACCTCGCTCGGCGCTCGCGTCGCACCGCTCGCGCGCGTGACGGCAGGCGTCGGGAACGGGGACGGCACCGAAGGCGCGGTCTGCGGCAAGGTGGTCGGCACCTACCTGCACGGACCGGTGCTCGCGCGCAACCCCGCGCTCGCCGACATGCTCCTCGCGTGGGCGACCGGTCGAGAGCTCGAGCCGCTCGACGACGCCGAGGAGGAAGCGCTGCGCCGAGAGCGGATCGCTGCAGAT
>JAJYMD010000293.1 GCA_021787255.1 Actinomycetes bacterium
CTGCTCAGCCGCAACGCGACGGCGGGGGGGCCGATGAGCAGCGCAGGCGAGAGGATCGTGCCGACGACCATCGAGGTGAGCGACACCGTCACGCCCATCAGGACGAGAAAGCCGAGCGTGACCGCGCGGATTGGGACCCCGCGGATCGACGCGAGCTCGGGGTGGACGGAGGCAAGGAGGAGGGGGCGGTACACGAACGCGACGGCGACCACCCCCAGGCAGGCGAGCCCCGCCATCGGAGGCACCGTGCCCGGGCTCACGGCGAAGAGCGACCCGAAGAGGACGGTGATGGTCGCGCCGGTCGTCGAGGTGGTGGTCGTGTCGAGGTACAAGAGCAGCGCTGAGATGCCGAGCGCCGCGCCGAGCACGACGCCGGTGGCGACGTCCCGGCCGCGTCGTCCCTGGACGCCCAAGAGATCCATCGCGCCCGCGACGACCGCGCCGACTCCGACGAACCCCCACAGGGGGTTCACGTTCGCAAGGTAGGCGCCCGAGCCCCCCAGGGTGCCGAGGTCCCCCAGCGCGTGCCCTGCGAACGACTGGCCGCGCAGCACCACGAAGACCCCGACGAGGCCCGAGACGACGGCGGTGAGAGCGCCGGCCTCGAGGGCCACGTGCACGGGTCCGCTCTGGAGGAACCCTGTCATCGCACGCGCACGTCGTGGCCGCCCACGATCACGAGCGTCCCGTCGACGTCCAGGACGCGGACGGGATAGCGGTAGAGCCTGCTCAGGACGTCACTGCGGACGACCTCGGCCGTGGTGCCGCTCACCGCGCGCCCTTCAGCCAGGTAGACGACGCGGTCCATGTGGGGCAGCAGCGCGTTCATGTCGTGTGCCGACAGGAGCACGGCGAGCCCGTGCTCCTCGGTCAGCCTCGCGACGAGCTCCACGATCTCGTGGCCGCTCTTGATGTCGAGGTTGGCGAGCGGCTCGTCCATGATGAGCAGCGCGGGGTCCCCGACCAACGCATGCGCGATGAGGACCCGCTGGAGCTCCCCGCCCGACAGCGTCCCGACCCGCGTGTCCGCGAACCGCGCCGCTCCGACGGCCTCGAGCATCTCGTCGACCCGCCTGCGGCGCGCTCTCGACGGCAGTCGGATCCCGAACCGCTCGCCGTCGACGCCGAGGGACACGAGGTCGCGCGCGCGGATCGGCGTGTCCGCGTCGATCGCGACCTTCTGCGGGACGTAGCCGATCCCTCGGTGAGGGCGCGTCACCGTCCCCGTGTCGGCTGGGAGCAGGCCCAGCACGACGCGGAACGCGGTGGTCTTCCCCGCACCGTTGGCGCCGATCATCCCCACCAGCTCGCCACGCCCCACGGTGAAGCTGACCTCGTCGAGGACGCGACGGGCGCCGAAGGAGACCGAGACCCCTTCGACCTTCAGCACGGGCTCCGCCTGCCCGGACGCAGCCTCCGCAGGGGCGGGCAGCGTGCTCACCGCGCCGACGCGCGCTGGCCGCGGCCGAGCGCCTTCTCCAGGGCCTCCACGGTCGCCACCATCCAGCGCTGGTAGTCGTAGCGCGGGGGCATCGTCTCGTAGACGCCGACCACCGGAACGCGTGCGCGGCGCGCGTCGGCGAGGATCGTGCCGGTCAGGGTGTCGGTGACCTGCCGGTTGTAGACGAGCGCCTTGACCTTCCTCTTCAAGAGCAGCTGCTCGACGAGCGCGACGTCCTGGGGCGAGGGGTCGATCCCGTTCATCACGTCCGCCTGGAAGCTGAACGGGGTGGCGTTGCGCAGACCGGCGGCTTGGAGCAGGTAGTCCGCGACCGGCTCGGTGGTCGCGACAGGGGTTCCTCCGAACCTCGCGCGCAGCGTCGAGATCGCGTGCGTCCACGTGCGGAGCGACCGGTCGAAGTGCAGGAGGTTGCGATGGAACACCTGCCGGTGCGCGGGATCGAGTGCCGAGAGATCCTTCGCCACGGCCTTCGCCACCGCCGGCATGGTCCGCGGCGAGTACCAA
Organism: Actinomycetes bacterium; assembly: GCA_021787255.1. The sequence goes on from JAJYMD010000293.1 coordinate 1,967, forward strand.
AGGTGCGGGTTGCGCGTGCTCGAGGGCAGGTGCAGGAGGTCCTGGACGACGATCACCTTGCGCGCGGGGTTCGGCGAGGCGTTCTCGATGGTCTGCATGAACGTGTCGTAGCCGAGCCCGTTCTGGACGACGAGGCGTGCGGAGGTGACGACCCGCGCCACGCTCGGGCTGGCCTCGAAGCTGTGGGGGTCGGTGGCGGGGTTGCGCATGATCGCCGACACCTCCACGTACCTGCCGCCGATCTGGGCGATCACGTTCGCGTACTGGTTCTCGGCACCGACCGCTCCGATGCGCGAGGCCGCATCGAGCACCGCCGGCCGGCTCCGGGACACGACCGGCTCGGCGCGGGCCACGCGGTCGCCGCCGAGGTGGAGGCCCCTGAGCTGGCTCGGCGCGAGCGGGAGGCCCACCACGAGCGGGAGGCCGACCACGAGCGGGAGGCCGACGGAGAGGAGCACGCGGAGGCGCAGCGCCAGCGACAGCCTTCCTGCCATCGATCCACCTCCTCGCGCGTCCGGCGATCTCAGTCAGGAATGATAATCACTCTCACTTTGGGCCGAAGCGGCGAGCCTCGCGTCAGCGGCGTGCCCGGCGTCCCCCGCGTGCCCGGCGTCGCATGTGGCACAGGTCCCGACGAGATCCAGGCGGTGCTCGTTCACCACGAAACCCGTCCTGGCCGCGACCAGTCGTGCCGTCTCACCGAGCGCACGCTCGAGCGTCGGCAGGGGCGGGACGTCCTCCACCCTTCCGCAGACGCCGCAGACGAGGTGGTGGTGGTGGCCCGAGATCTCCTCTGCGAGCTCCACCCGCCAGTGGTCCTCTGCGGTCGCGACGCGCCGCACGACCCCTGCGTCGATGAGCGCGGTCACGTTGCGATAGGCGCTGCTCTGAGGGATCCCCGGAGCCCGGTCGAGGATCTCGGGCACGGTGAGCGGCCGCCCGGACTCGGCGAGCGCGTCCACGAGCAGCCGGCGCATCCTCGTGTAGCGCTGGTCCTGCGCCTCGAGCCGCCGTTCCACCGCGTCGTGCAAGGACACCTTCGAATTCTACGGGCCCGGCGCACAGCCTCGGCAGACGGGCGCGGGTCGCACCACCGGCGTCGAGCTTGCGTGCGCACGGGACGTCGGGACCGTCACGGCGGCCCCAGACGGCGGCGGTCAGCGGGAGCCGGGGCAGGCGCCGCCTCCCCGGCGCGCCATGATGGCCAGATGGACAAGCCCCCCTCGCAGCTCTCGCGCGGGCCGCTCGCCGGGTGCCTCGTCGCCGACTTCAGCCGGGTCCTGGCGGGGCCGCTCGCGACGATGATCCTGGGCGACCTGGGTGCCACGGTCGTGAAGGTCGAGCACCCGCACGGCGACGACACGCGCCATTGGGGTCCCCCGTTCAAGGGGTCCGAGAGCACGTACTTCCTGAGCGTCAACCGCAACAAGCGCAGTGTCGTGCTGGACCTCGCCACCCCGGACGGGGTGGCGGACGCCCGGCGCCTCGCCGGGCGCGCGACAGTCCTCGTGGAGAACTTCCGCCCGGGCCGCCTCGCTCGGTTCGGGCTCGGCTACGACCAGCTCTCGGAGACGAACCCCGGGCTCGTCTACTGCTCGATCTCGGGCTTCGGCGGCGCGAGCACCCCCGGAGGCGACCTCGCCGGCTACGACTTCGTCGTCCAGGCGATGAGCGGCCTCATGGACATCACCGGCCACCCCGGCGGTCCGCCGACGAAGGTGGGCGTCGCGGTG
>JAJYMD010000424.1 GCA_021787255.1 Actinomycetes bacterium
CCACGGCACCCCCGACGATGGCGCCAAAGAACGCCAGTCCACGGAATCGGAGGCGGAGGTACATTCCGAGGACGCCTCCGAGCACGTTGAATGGAACGGCCGCGACCACGATCGCGAACGGGAGGCCCCCGTTGGACGATTGGAGAACAAGCGGCCCGAGTAGACCCGCTGAGGCTCCGAGCAAGCTCGTGGCGACGAGCGAGGACGCCGCGGCGGCAAGCACCGCGGATGCCACGTCTCGGCGCCGTTGTGGCTCGTCATGGATGAAGTACCGCACCGACATGGCGAAGTCCAAACCGAGGATGCAGGTCGTGTATAGCAAGGCGATGACGGACGTCAGAAGCTCATACCGGCCGAAGTCCTCGGGCCCGAGGAGACGGGTGTAGATGGGGACGGTGAGGAGGCCTGTCACCCGAGGAAGGACGACGGCGGCTCCGAGGAGGAATGGCGCCTGGCCGGCCTGGAGGTAGTAGCGGACTGAGGCGACGCGATGCCGCTTCGGCGGAGGGCCCAAACGGTCCGGCCGGCTCTTGGCCGGCATAGTGCTGTTGATGGTCGGCTCAGTCATCGGCGCACCATCGCAGCGCAGAAACTGGCGCCGAGCATGATCGCCGGAAACTCAACCTAGACAATGCTCGATCTCGTCGACGACACGGACCAAGGCGGCGCCACGCGACGCTGGGGAACCGCGGGACGTCTGGTGGATAGTACCCACGGACGCCAGTCAGCCCGGAAGTCGCGCTCAGACCTCCCTGTCCGCCCGACCCGCCGGAGCGGCGAGATCCGGTAGGTGACGCGCACTTCTCGGAGACCGTAGCCCTTGAGCAGCGCCACCAGCGCGGACCGATCCATCGACGGCCAGTCGCTGTCGTCGTCCCGGAGATCCCGACCTGGCGAGGGCCCGGCCGTCACGTCGAGAGCGACAGAGCGAGCCGGTACGCCTCGACCGTCCGCTCTGCACATCGCTCCCACGTGAACGCCTTGGCACGAGCCGGGCCTGCAACTCGGAGTCGCGCCCTGAGTGCTGCGTCCGCCGACGCCCTGAGCACGCCCTCCGCAATCGCCTCGATCGAGAGTGGGTCGACCAGAACGGCCGCATCGCCAGCAACCTCAGGTATGGCCGTTGTGTTTGCCGCGACCACGACGGCACCACACGCAAGGGCCTCCAGCACGGGCAGGCCGAAGCCTTCGTACGTCGAGGGGTAAGCCACGACATGTGCGGTGGAGTAGAGGGCACGAAGCGTCTCAGCACTCACGTAACCGAGCTCGTGCACCCAACTGTGACCGTGGGCTGCGTCGATGACGGCATCAACGTCTGTGGCCCGCCAGGCACGCTGGCCCGCGAGCACAAGGTGTAGGTCGCCGGCACCACGGGCGCGGGCGACCGCCACGGCCCGGATCAGGCGCGGGATGTTCTTCCGCGGGTGGAGGTTCCCGACCGCGAGCACGTATCGACCCTGGGGCACGAGCGAAGGGAGATGTCGTGCGCCATCGGCCGCGGTGACCGGGCCCCAGAACTCGCCGACCCCCAGCGGCGTGACGACAATCCGCTTCGGGTCGATGCCGTAATGGTGACTGATGCGGGAGCGCGTGAACTCCGAGATCGTGATCACGGCAGCCGAGCGACGCGCCGACGAGCGGACGGTGAGCTTCAGGCGCATCGCCGTCCGGCGCGCGAACAAGCTCGGGACGTCCTCGAACGACACGTCGTGGATGGCCGTCACAACCGGCATTCGGGCGACCGGAGGTGCAACGTACTGCACGTGGAGCAACTGCGCGCCATCACGCTTCGCCCGAAGCGGAAGCTCGAGTGGAACGCGCACTTGGGGTGCCCGCCAGTGTAGGTCGCGCCGGTCGAGCGCTGTCGGCCCGGGCCAAGCCGTTCCGGCGTCGAGATAAACGGTCGGATCCACATCTCCACGCCGCTCGAGTGCTTCGGCAAGGTTGACGATGTATGTCTCGTTGCCAGTCTCGCGGCGGCCGACAACGTGGGCGTCAAGCGCCACTCGGATGTGGTGGAACGCAGGTACCATCACGCCATTATGCGCATCGCCATCCTCGGCATCCGGGGCGTCCCAGCGAACTACGGCGGCTTCGAGACGTTCGCCGAGCAGCTCGGCCGGCGACTTGTCCAACGCGGGCACGAAGTTACGGTCTATGGCCGCAGCCGATCGGTGCCACGCGGAACCCGCGAGCACCTTGGAATTCGAGTGGTCCGACTCCCGGCCCCACGGTCTAAGTACCTCGAGACCGTTGTCCATTCGCTGTTTGCGGCGTTCCACGCCCTAACCGCGCATTACGACTTGATCTACGTCTGCAACTCGGCCAATGTACCGGCGGTGATCCTGCTTCGACTGTTCGGGCGGCGTGTCGTCCTCAACGTCGACGGGCTGGAGTGGAAGCGCGGGAAGTGGAGCCCGCTCGGCAAGGCGTACTATCGTTTGTGCGCCTGGACGGCCGCGCATCTGCCAGTCAACGTGGTCACAGATGCCCGAGTGATCCAGCGATACTACGTCGACACGTACGGGCGGGAGACCAAGTTCTTACCGTACGGGACCGACTTGGAGCTGGTCCCCGACGACGGTACACTTTCGACTTTCGGGCTCGATCCCGGCCGGTACGTGCTGTACGTCAGTCGCCTAGAGCCGGAGAACAACGCACATATTGTTGTCGAGGCGTATGCGAACGTCCAGACGGATCTGCCGCTCGCCATGGTGGGCGACGCCCCGTACGCGTCGGACTACATCACGGCGCTTCACGCGACGGTCGATCCGCGCGTCAGGTTCCTGGGCGCTGTCTATGGGTTGAGCTACCGCATCCTCCGCTCCCACGCCACCGCGTACGTTCAGGCGACAGAGGTGGGCGGCACGCACCCGGCCCTGGTCGAGGCCATGGGCTACAGCAACGCCATCCTTGCGAACGACGTGCCCGAGCATCGCGAGACGTTGGGCGACTCGGGACGGTACTACTGTGGGTCGGGCGAACTGGCTGACCAACTCCAGGCGTTGCTTGACGACCCGTCCTTGGCGGAGGAACTGGGGAGGCGAGCCCACGAGCGCGCCCGCGAGCTATACGCGTGGGACGCTATCACTGACGCTTACGAGGGCTGGTTCCGCTCCATCATCGAAGCCTGAGGCAGCGCTCTGGGCTCGGCGCGTCCGTGGCGGGGATCTACGTATACTCGCAGACATGGCGAAGACTGCACTCATCACCGGTATCACCGGTCAGGACGGTTCGTACCTCGCAGAATTCCTGCTCGAGAAGGGCTACCGCGTTGTCGGCATGACCCGTCGCTCGAGCACCGATTCCAGCGAGCGGATCGAGCACCTCAGTGGCCGACTGGTGCTGATCCAGGGAGATCTCTTGGATCAGGCCTCGTTGAGCACCGCGATCCAGACCGTCCAGCCTGACGAGGTCTACAACCTCGCCGCGCAGAGCTACGTGCCCACATCTTGGAATCAGCCGGTCCTCACCGGTGAGTTCACTGGGCTGGGCGTGACACGCATCCTTGAGGCGGTGCGTCAGGCAGACCCGACGATTCGCTTCTATCAGGCCTCGTCCAGTGAGATGTTCGGCAAGGTTCGAGAAGTTCCCCAAACTGAGCAAACGGCGTTCCATCCACGCAGTCCGTACGGCGTCGCCAAGGCGTACGGTCACTTCCTGACGGTGAACTACCGCGAGAGCTTCGGCATGTATG
>JAJYMD010000395.1 GCA_021787255.1 Actinomycetes bacterium
CCCAGCCCATTGGGGACCCCCTGGCCGGGTCGGCTGCCGTCGTGGGAGGTCCCGGTCGGCTGCTCGCCGACGAGGAGGTCGAGGCCTTCCTCGCCGACCAGCTCGCCGGAGTGCCGCTGGAGGGCCGAAGCGTCTGCGTCCTCGTGCCCGACGCCACGAGGACCTGCCCGCTCCCTCGCATCCTCGCCATCGTCCATCGCGCGCTCCATGGACGCGTGGCGCGCCTCAGCGTGCTCGTCGCTCTCGGCACCCACGTCCCCATGGACGGCGCCCGCCTCGCCGCCCACCTGGGCCCCCCTCTCGCGTCGGCCGGGGCCCGAGACCCCGGCACCGAGGTTCTCCAGCACGCCTGGTGGGATCCCTCGAGCTTGGTCCAGCTCGGAACGATCGACGCGCGACGCGTCGCAGAGCTGTCCGAAGGGCGTCTCCGCCGTGACGTTCCCGTCCGGATCAACCGGGCTGTGGTCGAGGCCGACCTGACCCTGATCGTCGGACCCGTCTTCCCCCACGAGGTCGTCGGCTTCTCCGGCGGGAACAAGTACCTCTTCCCGGGCGTGTCAGGCCAGGAGCTCATCGACGTCTCCCACTGGCTCGGTGCGCTCATCACGAGCGCCCAGATCATCGGCACCCTCGGCGAGACCCCGGTGCGGGCGCTGATCGACGAGGCCGCGTCGATGGTCCCCGGAGACCGCCTGGCTGTCTGCGTCGTCACCGTCCCCGGGCAGCGCCTCTGCGCCGCCACCTTCGGGGAGCCCCGGGACGCGTGGCGGCGAGCCGCCGAGATCTCGGCCCGGACCCACATCCGCTACCTCGACGCCCCGGTCCGCCGGGTGCTGTCCGTCCTGCCCGAGAGGTACGACGACATGTGGACTGGGGCGAAAGGCTTCTACAAGGTCGAGCCGATCGTCGCCGACGGCGGCCAAGTCGTCGTGTACGCCCCCCACATCACCGAGATCGCCGTGGCGCACCCCGCCATCACCGAGATCGGCTACCACTGCCGCGACTACTTCGTCGCACAATGGGACCGCTTCGAGGGCTACCACTGGGCCGACCTCGCACACTCCACCCACCTGCGAGGGGCAGGAACCTACGACCCCGACACGGGAGAGCACCTGCGCGTCACCGTCACCCTCGCCACCGGCATCCCCGAGGACGTCGTGCGAGCGGTCGACCTCGACTACCTGGACCCGGCGACGGTCGACCCCGCACGGTGGGCCTCGGACCCGGGCACCTTGGTGGTGCCCGACGCCGGCGAGGACCTCTACAGGCTCGCGTGAGGGCGAGGCGCAGCCGGCCCGGCGGGTCGACGTCTCCGGGATCTCGGCGGGCGGCAGGCGTCGGGCGTCACACCTCCGCCAGGACCACGTACCACAACCGGTCGGCGACCGCCTCGAGCCGGTCGGCCGCCCGGGCGTACGGGCGGTAGAGCTCCCGGCCGACGACGGCCGCCTGGAGGTCGGTGGAGCGGTAGAGCTCGGCGACGGCGTCGCGATAGCGCCAGACGACCGAGCGGGCATGCGCCCTCGCCTGGTCGGCCGCCGCCCCCGCCGGGCTGAAGTCCTTGCGGAGCTGGGCGAACCCCTCCACCAGCGCGGTCATCCCTGCATGGAGCTCGCCGGCCATGCGCGCCGCGTGCCGGTCGGGGGTCCAGGACAACGCTTCGGCCTCGAGAGCGATGTCCCGGAAGGCGTTCACCACCCGGTCGCAGCGTTCCGAGAGGATGTAGAGGTCCTCCTGGTCGATCGGCGTGGCGAGCGCAGCCCTGAGGGCGCCGAGCAGCGCCCGGCGCGCCTCGTCGGCGTCGTGCTCCAAGGTCGCGAGGGTGGCGACGTCGGTCTTGCCGCCTTCGGACCAGTCGAGGAACGCGCCGCTGGCGGCCACGCTGACCTGGCCTTGGGCGACGAGGAGGCCGACGACGTCGGGCGCCAGGGCGCGGAAGAAGTGGCGGAACCCACGGTCCTGCCAGGGTCGAGCGCTCACGGGAGCCTTCGCAACAGCTCGAACACGCCGGCTGCGAGGAGGGCGCAGGCCGGGATGGTGAGCGCCCACACCACGAAGATCTGCAGCGCCCCGATCCACCGCACGTGACGGCGCCGTCCGGAGATCCCTGCGCCGACCATCGCAGAGGTCACCACGGTGGACGTCGAGAGCGGAAGGCCGATCGCAGCGCCGAGGAAGATGACGCCCGCCGAGGCGCACTGCGCCGAGAGGTCGTCGACCGCGCCTCCCTTCGACAGGCCCCGCGAGACCTTCGCCACCACCCTGCGGCCACCGAGCACCGTCGCGGCCGCGAGGATGACGGCGCAGCCGACGCGCTCGGACGGCGCGATGCCGCCGGCCGCGCGCAGCGACGCGGTCCCCGCGAGCACGACCGCGAGCAGGCCCATGGCCTTTTGCCCGTCGTTCGTCCCGTCGGCGACGGCGACGGCCGCCGACGCCAGCCACAAACCGCCGCGCACCTCGCGCCGGGCCGCACGCGGGAGGTGGAACGCCACCCTGCGAGCGACGCGGTCGACGAGCTCGGCGACGAATGCGGCGAGGAAGGGCGCGAGGAGGATGCCGATCAGCACCCCCAGCACCCCGACGAGGCGTCCGCCGACGAGCCCTCCCCACTCGACGGCCCGTTCGCCGCCGGCGGCGAGCCCCGCGCCCGCGAGCCCCCCGACGAGCCCCACGCTTGCGCTGGTCGGTAGCCCCTGGCGGGTGGTCGCCCAGGTGAAACCGACCGCGGTCAGGCTCGCGGCAGCGAGCACTGCGGCAGTCGACCCGGCACCGACGTGGACGATCGCCACGACCGTGCGCGCGACGGCCTCCCCGGCGAGCAGACCGCCCGCGACGTGCCAGGCGACGGACCACGCCGCGACGGCTCTGTAGGACCCGGTGCGGGCGGAGAGCAGCGCCGCGGCGGCGTTGGGGGCGTCGCTCACGCCGAGGAGCGCGGCCAGGGCCAGGGCGCCAACGACCCCCAGCACGGTCATGATCGTCATCGGGCCTCCGAGCGCGCCGTGGAGGCGGTCGGCTGGCCGTCGCGCGCCTCGCATCGGAAGAATGCCACGGCACGTCCCGCCCGCGCTCGGAAGTCCGTGGCGCCCGATGCGGCGCCGTCCGACGCGGCGCCGCCCGATGCGGTGGCGTCCGACGCGGCGCGAGCCCGGCTCTGGCGGGAGCGGGCGCCCGCCGCTCAGGCGTGCTCCGCGCGTGCCGCTTTGTTGATGCCTTCGGAGGCCATCGGGTGAGGGAAGGCGACCTCGGCGAGCGTGGCCGCGGTGTGGCCGGTCTCGACCGCGAGCGCAAGGGGGGCGATGAGCTGGGCGGCGTCGAGGCCGAGGATCTGTGCGCCGACCAACCGCTCGCTGCGGCCGTCGAAGACGAGCTTGATGAAGCCCTCGGTCTCGTCGAGGATCTGGGCCCGCGCGTCTTCGGCGTAGTCGTAGCGAGTGACCTCGACGTCCCCGAAGCGCTCGGCCGCCTGGGCTTCGGTCAGTCCCACGTGGGCCGCTTCCGGCTCGGTGAACACCGTCATCGGCACCGCCTCGAAGTTCATCGCGTCGACCGGCTGGCCACCCGCCAGGATCACGTGCGCGGCGACGAGGCTCTGGCGGACCGCCGAATGGAACAGCATGCTCTTGGCGTTCACGTCCCCGGGCGCGTAGACGTGGGGGTTGGCGGTCGTCCTCAGGTGGTGGTCCACCTC
>JAJYMD010000305.1 GCA_021787255.1 Actinomycetes bacterium
CTACGCGGAGACCGGGCACGGCACCCAGGGCCGCACCGTCGCCCGGGCCGAGGTGCTCCTCCGCCCCGGGGACACCCGCAGCTACGCCTACGTGGCGATGAGCCGGGCACGGGTCGCGAGCGTCGCCCACGTGGTGCTCGACGGAGACGGCGAGACCGAGGCGAGTCCCCGAGCGGTGCTGGAGGCGGTCCTCACCCACGAGGAGCACACCGCCGCTTCGGACTGGGCGCTCGAGGCGGCCACCCGGGAGGAGGACCCCCGACTCCTCGCGGAGCGCCTCCGGGTCGCCGGTGCAGAGGAGCTCCGGGCACGTCTCTCGACGGTCCTCGGAGCGGAGGCGGAACTGCTCCGCGCGCCGGAGGGCTGGCGGCTGCTCCGCAGGGCGGCGATCTTCGAGGAGCACGGCGGGGATGCCGGACGCGCCCTCGCCGGTGTCGGAGGCGGACTCGAGGACCTCCTCGGTGCCCTTGCCACCCGGTCCGGCCGACGGGAGCACGACCTCCTCGCCGGGCTCTTCCCCGCCCCCGGGAGCCAGGTCGACCCAGGCGTCGCCGCCTACCAGCTCTCCCTCGGTCGTCGCCTCGAGGCCTGGCGGGCCGGCATCGAGGCACGTATCCGCACCGGCGAGCTCGCCGTCCCGGACTCACTCGGGCACCCCCCAACAGACTCAGCCGCCCGGGACGCCTGGGCATACGCGCTCTCGGTGGTGGCCCTCGCCCAGGCGGTGCGAGGAGAGGGGGCGAACAACGATCCCGAACGCACCGAGGTCCTCCGGGCCTCCTGGGCTAGGTCCCGGGCTCGACGCCTCGGGGGCATCACCCCCGAGCGGGGAGCGAGTGCCACCCAACCCGGCCCGAGCCACTCGGCGAGCCCGAGCAGCGGACCGCGGCTCGGGCCGTAGGGGGGGGAGGCCAGGGGTGGAGGGGTCAGGGTGTGTCGCCGAGGAGGCGCCCGACTGCCCTGTCGGCTCGCCGGCTGATGCCGGCCGCGTCGAGCGCAGCGCGTACCGCTCGGCGGTGCGCCGTGAAGCCGCCACGCGGTGGCTGCGCCACACTCGCCGCGATGCGCTCTCCGCTCGCACCGAGCCGGGCGAGGATGCGATGGATCCGGTTCCCGGGGTCGAACAGCGGGACCGGTGGGTACCAGACGTACTTGTCGAAGTGGCGTGACCCGAAGGCGCCGATCGACTGGTAGGGACGGATGCGTTCGGTGTAGGAGGGTGCGTTGAGGATGGCGCAGAGGTAGCGCCCCTCGGCGAGCGAGGCCACGGGTGCCCAGTAGAGCATGTGGTCCACGATCGCATCGGGATCGGTGACGATCGCTCCGGCGAGGGTGTTCCCGGCCTTGGTATAGACCACCCGGAGGGGTGGGATCGGGAACTGGGCGGCGAGGTTGCCGTAGTAGTCGAAGCGCTCGAGCAGGCTGATCTTGCTCTTCGCCCCTCTGTGCTCCTGCCAGCGCTTGTTCGCCTCTTCCCACCAGCTCGCGAAGCCCGGGTAGTCCCTGAGCTTCGACGAGTCGAGCTCCATCAGGCCGGTGGCTTTGGTGTAGGGGATCACGGCTTCGCGTGGGGAGGGGGTGGCGAAGGGCACGATCGACTCCCCGAGGAGCACTGGACGCAGCGTCGAACCCTCGACTGTCCCGGTAAGGGGAGGGAGCGACTTCCAGGGCGGCTTCTCGAGCGCGCCGCGAAGAGATCGAACGGAGACCTGGTTGTGCAGCTGGAGAGGGAGGTTCGCGCCCCGCTCGACCAGGGCGAGCATCCTGGGGTAAAGGGTCGCCCCGTCGCGGAACCGCGCCGCATACGGTGAGGCTGGCTTGTCCTGCACGGCACCCGCATGGATCGGTGCCGCCGTCGCGGTGAGTCGGGGTGGCCGTCCCGAGAGGTGCGTCGCGTTCCGCCCCAGCGCGCCGACGCTCGTCTCGTCGGTCTTGGTACCGAACACGACGGCGGCTGGCACCGGGAAGGGCTGTGGCCGCACCTTCTCGAGGATCCACGGCTTGTCGAGCGTGGCGAAGAGGTTCAACTGCGTGCGGGTGGTGCCGGGGCCGGTCTTCGTCCAGTTCCCGGAGCGAAACCCTCCGTATGCCTTGCGGGAGAGCACGGCCATCGGAGCGACGAACGCGAAGCGTCCATCTCGGCGGAGGTAGAGCTCGACCGAGCGCGCGACGAAGAAGGCGGAGAGGTCCTGTTGGGTTGCGACCTTGCCGCCGACCCAGAGGTTCCGCTCGTCGCTCAGTCTCCGGAAGACTTCCTGCATCCGGGCGGGCATGTAGCGGTAGGCGAGCCAGGGTGGGTTGCCGACGAGGACGTCGACCGGGCTCGCGACGTACCAGGCCGGTCTTGCCTGGTTCCGGACGAAGTAGCCCCAGATGTGGTCGCGGCCCTCGTCGTGGAGGCGACAGAGCGTGGCGAAGGTCGCCTTCAGGGTGCCGATCGTTGAGGGGTTGCTCGTGTAGGCGGCGAGGATGCTCTCGATGTTGGGTACGGGGGAACCGGCGGCCCGCCCTGTGGCCTTCCGGATCATCTCGTTGATGAGGGAGTCGAAGTCCCCTCGCCCGACCACCTCGAAGGGGAAGTCGAGCGTGGCGGCGAAGAGCTCGCGCTCGTCGGCGGTGAGCACCGAGACGTTTCGCGCCCCACCGTCCAGCGTCTCGCCGCTCGGGCCGCTCTGGTCCCAGCGCATCGAGTCCCCGAGGTGGACCGGGACCACGAATCGGCCACCCGGGCGGTGGCTGAGGCGCTCCTCGCCGACTGCGAGGAGGTACGTCACCTGGGCGAGTGCGACGGCAACGGGGTGGAGGTCGAGCCCACCGATAGCGGACTGCAATCGCTCGAGGGAGTCCTCGGTCGAGCATCCAGCCTCGTTAGCCGCTTCGAGGTAGTGCCGTACGGCGGCAAAGAGGAACGTTCCCGAACCGCACGCCGGGTCCAGCACCCGCTGGTGGAGCGGGTCGGTCACGACCTCGGCCACGATCCGCTCGGCGAGCCAGTCGGGTGTGTAGTACTCGCCGAGCCGGTGCCGGGTATCGGGGCCGATCACCGACTGGTAGAGCTCTTTCAGCACGTCACGATTGACATCCGACCAGGAGAAGCAAGACAGCCGTCTGGCGAGGTCGGCCGCGGCGAGGCGACCCTCCTCGAAGGCGAGCGGCCAGTCGAAGAACCCGGCTTCGCCGACGCCGGTGATGCCGGAGCGAGCGAGTGCTTCCCCGGAGAGGCGATCGCCGAGTGGCGCGCTGTCCGTCTTCGTGACGCTCGCGGCGATGAGCGTGGCAATGAGGACCAGGTAGGTGTGTTCGACGAACAGGTCCGCGTCGTCCGTGAACTGGGTACCGAACGCCGTACGGAGGGACTTCGCCCAGAGCTGACGTTTCAAGGCCACTTCGGATGGGAGATTCGGTGAGTGGAGCAGGCCAGCGAGGATGGGGACGACGAGGTCGTGTGTCGGGCTCTCCGCACCGATCCTTGTGACCACCGCCTCCGCCGAGGGGGCGAGGCGTTCCTCGGTCGCGAGGATCGAGCCGAGCCACTCTCGGAAGTTCCTCGTTGGCTGCCCGGGCGGCGGAGCTTGCACCTCGCGGACCAGGCGCGCCACGCCGGAGGAGTCGAGACGGATGTGGCGCCACCGCCTCCCGTCCGTCAGGATCCCCGAAGGGATCTGGTCGGGCAGGGTCGGGCGCT
>JAJYMD010000185.1 GCA_021787255.1 Actinomycetes bacterium
GCCGGAGGTCGTCGGTGAGGCACGCCAGCGCGTGCAGGGTCGGGCCGTCGAGGGCGGAAAGGACGCCGTCGTAGGGCCGGCGGGTCGGTCTCACGCCGACTCACCTTCTCCGGTGCTCTCCAGGCGCCGCCTCGTGGTCTCGACGTTCGCGGGCTCGATGTCCCCACCGAGGAACCGCCGACCTGCCGAGAGCGCGGCCACCCCGGTCGTCCCCGAGCCACAGCACGGGTCGAACACCACCTCCCCGGGCTCCGAGGTCATCTGGACCCAGTGGACGACCGGGGCCACGGCCTGCTGCCAGGGGTGGAGCGGCCGGGTCTCGGGTCCGCCACGGCCCTCGGCCATGAAGGTGTCGTGCAGCCACTTCCTCGGCTCGTAGGAACCCGACGACATGAGCGCGACCGATCGGTGCCTCCCGTTCACCATGCGCGTGCGGACCTTGGTGTGGCGGCCGGGAAGCACGTTCACCCCGTGCCAGACGTAGGACAGGCCACCCTCGACAAGGAGGCGCAGCTCCTCGTCGAGGTGCAGATGGCCGCAGTAGATCGCCGCCAGGCGTCCGGGCCTGAGCACCCGGGCGAGCAGCCTGGCCAGGTCCTCGTAGAGGAAGACGAACTCTTCGGAGTACGGGGGGTCGACGACCGCTGCGTCGATGGTCCCGTCGCAGACGTCGGCCCACACCTCTCGCAGGTCCCCCACTCGAAGCTCGTAGGACGTCCCGGCGATGCGCGCCGCGACGTCTGCCGCCTCGCGCCTCTGCGCGGCGTAGCGGGCGAGCCTCGCACGCTCTTCTGCCCGAAGGAGGTTCGTGGGCGCGGTCCCCGGAGGGAGCGCGCTGAGCGCGCTCCGGGCGCGCTCGGTATCCCTTCTGTTGGCGACAAAGAGGGAGGGTGGGCGCTTTGCGGGGTAGGTGCCCCCGCCCTTGCGCTCGACGCGTCCTGTGATTGTCGGATTCCCGACAATCGAAAGGTCGTCGCGGACCGTCTCGTGGTGGACGCCCAGGGCCTCTCCGATCCGCCGGAGGCTCCAGCCCTTGGTCCGCAGGCTCGCGACCAGGTCCCGGCGCTCTGGCCTCGTGAGGCTGCGCCGGAAGAGGTTGACCGCGAGCACGAAGCCGACCCGCTCCTCGTCGCTCGAAAAGCGCACCACCTGGCGGGGGAAGTCGGCGACCTTCCTACCCTCTACCCGCAGCTCCTCGACGGCACGTACCCGGTGGTGGCCGTCGATGACCTTCCCGGTTGCTGCTGTGATGACGACGGGGACCCGCACGCCGTTTGCCGCGACGTCGGCCTTCAGGGCCTCGTACTCGGCAGGCCGGAGGTCGGGCAGGAGCTGGTAGCCCTTCGAGCGGCGCGTCACGGCAGCGCCTCGTCGCTTCCCGCGGATACCGCCGAAAGGTCGAGCTCTCGCCAGCGCGCCACGAGCGACTCCGACGCCCGCCAGCGCTCGGGTCGGTCGCCCGTGAGGTCGACGAGCGCGAGCGCGGTCAGCTCCTGGAGGTGGCGGCGGGTCGTGGTCTGGGGGAGCCGGCAGCGACCGGCGACCGTCGCGGTTGAGAAGTCGTGATCCGAGGCGACCAGGACGTCGAGGACGCTCCGGCGCATGGAGGACATCCCGTCGAGCGCGCACTTCTCCAGTAGCCGCCAGCGCTCGGAGCAAGAGACGCCGATGGCCGTGAGCCCGGCTCCGAGCTGGCCCAGCTCTGCGACGAGGCGAGGGACCTCTTCTGGCTTTGGGACCTGGAGCATCTCGTCGCCGTGGCCACCTCCCCAGACGACCCCGCTTCGACAGCGAGTACCCAAGTCGGCGAGCAGAACGAGACGGTCCTCTTCGTCGCTCGGGAGAGCAGGCGGGCGATCGGGGAGATCGAGGCCTGCGAAGAACGCACCGACCGCGCGCCGGCGTCGGAGCCGCTGCTCATGCTCGTGGCCGAGGTGCTCGAGGGCGACGAGTCCGGTCAAGAACCGTTCGTCCGGGCTCGATGCTGCGAGCCGGTAGCGGAGCCAGCGCTCGCCGAAGCTCGCCATGTCGACCGTGTCGACCGCCTCGGTGGCGCACGCGATGCAGCCCGCTCGCCCTCGCCACTTCAAGACCCTTCCGCCTCCAGAGCCCACCGCGCGCTCGAAGCGCCCGTCGAAGAGCTCCCGGAAGATGGCGAGCACCTCTCCTCGGGTGCTCGCGTGCTCAGAGCAGATCGTCGTGAAGTCCTTCACCACCAAGACGAAGTGCGACCCGGCGTCCATGAGGACGCCGCCGGTCCCGCCCTGCTCGGCAGAGCCCGTGAGCAGCCCGGCCTTGGTCGTCGTCGACAACGTGACGACATCTCCGAGGTCACAGAGCGTCTCTACGGTCTCGGTCTTGGCCGATGCCGGGGGGCCGATGAGGAGAAGCCACACCGGCATGCCTGCCATCCGGTTGGCGGCGAGGGTGGCGAGCACCACGTGGAGGGCGCCGAGGTCGGGCATGTGGAGGGTCTCTTGGAAGACGGCGTCCACGTCTCGAAGCGTCGTTGCGGGTCGGAGCGGGGCGATCGTCACGGCTGGGTCTCCGCGCAGTCGGCGCACACGCCCGTGCCGGTGTCGGAGGCCCCTCGCATGTAGGCGCCGCAGGATGCGCAGATCGGCACGGCGGCGAACGGGTCCGGAGCCTTCGAAGCTCGCCGTCCGCGGCGCCGCTCCCGATAGGCGCGATCGGCGTGGGCCTTCGAGCAGTAGTTGGCGTTGGGCCGCAGGACCGGCTGCTCGCAGCCGTCGAGCGCGCAACGTCGCTCGGTGCCCATGCGCCCGGTGACCTCGAAGAGCGCCTGCTCGACGTTGGCAACCGAGATGGGAAGCCCCAGGGCGGCACGCTCTGCGACCGTGGCCGGCAGGCCGGTCAGCCGGGCAAAGGCACGCTTCCCCATCGCGCGTGCTCGCTCGGTGACGAAGCCGGCCCGGTCACCCTCGGAGTAGACGGCCTGGTGGTCTTCGGGCCGGGCCTCGGGGTCGGCGAGCTGGGCGTCGATGAGTGCGCCGCCACGGCCGACTCGCCGGACGAGCCGCGGATCGATCTCGATGACGTCGTCTGCGTCGTCGTCGGCCTGAGGGCGCGTCCAGACGTAGGCGTAGTCGTCGAGGGTCCGCAGGACGACGTCGACGCCAGGTCCGTGGGCGGTGCCGACCCGTACGGATCGCCCGTCACGGCGGAACCATTCCAGCTGCGCCCATGAGGCGAGATCACCCCCTGGATCGAGGGCCACCGGCGCACCGGGGTCACCGAAGAGCTTGTCGGGCTCGGCTTCGATGAAGGTGCCGAACGGGTGGAGGCCGAGCGCGCGCGGCACCTCGGTGAGCGTCGCCGGCGACGCCGCGGAGAAGCGCCGGAGCACCGGGAAGGGCTGCTCGGCGTGTTCGTCCCATCCGGCGCGCCAGCCGGGGTCCGGACCCGTCGCGCAGCTGAGCGCGTACTCGTGGACGGTCCGGACCCAGCGCCGCAGCCCGTCCGGGCCGCGTTGCTCCCATCCTGGCGGGTCGACGACCCCCCCACCGAGCGAGTGCTCCGTGCCGCCGGTGACCTCGAAGCCGCCTGTGCCCTCGCGGACGAGCTTCGTGTAGCGCTTCCGGCCGAGGCAGTGCAGGTGAAGGGGCCGCTCCTCGGTGCCGCGCTCGACCGACCAGAACGCGCCGGCGTCGCCGAAGGGGTCGAG
>JAJYMD010000012.1 GCA_021787255.1 Actinomycetes bacterium
CGCGTACTCCCGGTCCTCTCCCGACCATTCGACGATGACCTCCCAAGCCGTGCTGATCGCGTCGACGAAGAAGCTCCCCCCGTCCCCCCATTCGCCCCCTGTGCCCCACGACAGGCGCCGCGCGACGCCGACCAACCCCGGCAGGATCGCCTGGAGGATGGCCCGCGGAACGAGGGGATGGACGCCCTGGGAGCGCAGCATCGCCCGCAGCGTGACGGCCGGGCGGACGCGTTCCTCCGGGCGACGGGCGCCGAGCCCCCGGAGCGGGGGCCGGAGGGCGCGGACGAGCTCGCCGAGGTCGGTCGCCCCGACGGCCGCGACGTCCGGCTCGACCTCGCAGAGCCGCCGGAGCGCCGCGCGCGACGCCGGTGAGCGGCACACCGCCCGCCAGTCCTCGTCGAGCTGGGACATGGGCCGAAGTGCAACCGTCGCCATGACGCCGAGCGTCGCCCGAGCCGCTCCCTCTGGCGCTCCCACCCGCCGGCGCGCCCGGAACTCGTCCACTGCCAGGGGAGACGACGTCGTGGCCGCCGCGCAGACTGGGGCGTCGGCCCCTCCCGGCTACAGTTGCCGCCCGGTGGACATCGAGGAGTTCTACGACGCCGACCCGAGGCGCCGCGCGTCCGCCGAGCTGGAGCTCGGTTCGGACTGGCACGACGCCCTCGGCGTTCGGTACGAGCTCAGCTGGGTGGAGGACACCGGCGAGCTCTACGCCATGCGAGAGCCCGTCCCCGCCGAGTGGGCCACACCGTTCGGCGGCATCCACGCCCGCGGATCCCATTCGACGGACGAACGCGAGATCGCGGGGATGACCGTGCAGGTGATCGCGGAGGTCCCCTCGCGAGTCCAGCTGGACAAGATCCTCGAGGGCTGGGAGCGGGCCGAGCCCCAGCCCGACAGCATCTCGTGGCTGGTCTCGCGCCTCGGGGCCGCAGGTCTCCTGCCGGTCACCGGCGACCCGGCGCTCGAGATCGTGCCTGGCACGGCGGGCGCGGCGGGCACGGAGGGCACGGAGGGCGCGGCGCACGCGGCGGGAGAGGCGGGAGCTGCGGGGCCGACGCCCCGGTAGGGTCGGCTGGCATGGAGCTGGTCGTCGATCTCGAGCGGGTGACCGTCGCGGTGTCCGCATTCGACGACGTCGACCGGCTCGTGCTGCGTGTCGCCGGACCCGCCGATGCGTCAGCGGGCTCGGAGGCGAGCGTGCACCGCCTCGCAGATGTGCTCGCTGCCGCCTATGCCGGGCGGCTGGTGTCGGCGGCGCACGCGCTGGTGCGCCCCGACCTCATCCGGTTCCATGCCGCGGGCCAGGTGGACGACGACTGGGAGCGCCGGTTCGCCGCGCGCTGGGAGGGTGACGACCCGGCCGGCGGTGGCATCGGCGCCCCTGTGCTGTGGCCGGATGCACCCGGCGTGCCGCTCGACCCCGGCGTGCCGCTCGACCCCGGCCCTCAGGCCGCCGCGCGCGGGACGATCGGCGACGCGTAGCCCGACAGCAGTGCCGCGCCGCCCGGGGCGTCGGCCTTGTACTGGTCCGTGCCCGTCTCGACCACGCTGTACCCGGTCCGGTCGCCGTCGCCGTTCACCACGTCGGGCCCGCGTTGGCGCGGTGTGAAGCTCGTGACGACCGCGACGTGGTCCGCCACGTCCGTGGCCGTGTCGAGCCCGTAGACGGCGACGTCGCCCGGACGGGGCTGGTACCCGCTACCGGCAGGATGCCACGTGCCGTGGGCGACCGCCCACGTGTAGAAGCTCGCCGCGCCCGAGTCGACGTCGCCTGTCGCGAACCCGTAGGTGAACTGCGCACCCGCGTGGCGCCACACCCACGCCGCGAAGTCTGCGCACCACTCCTCGGCGCGCAGGCCGTGCCCGCACGCCGAGCCCTGTCCCCAGTAGGCGCTGTACACGTTGCAATACGAATGGGCCGGGTCGGTGCGATAGCCGAGCTGGCTCTCGGCGACCGAGACGATGCGGGCGCGCACCGCTGTGAGCGGTGGACCGGCCGCCCCCTGGCCCGAGAGCAGGACGGCGGTGAGGGCGAGCGCGGCCACGAGCGCCGTGAGCGCGAGCGCCGTGCGCCGCCGCGGTCGGTGGGGGAGCCGCTGGCGGCGCATGGCCGGCGGGGCCGGCGGTGCAACAGGGGCTGCCGGGCTGGAAGGACTGCGAGTCGGAGCGGCGGCGACCGCCCCGCTCCCCGAGCGGGATGATCGCGCCCGTGTCATCGGCTCTCGCATGTGCCGGCTCCTGGGACGTCGGGTCTGCGCCTCCGCGCCAGCGGCAGGCGTCCCCACGCTACCGAGTGCCGGATGGGCGGCTGCGCCACCCGGGGAGACCTGGACCGACCGGACCACCTCGGCCACCTCGGCTACCTTCACCCCAGCTCCCCCCCGCTCCCTCCCGCTCAACCGGGTGGAGCCCCTGTCGACGCTGCGCCGGGCAGCGGTTCGCCGACGGCCGCTGTTGGAGATGTCACCGACGTGCACTGGGCCCGCAACGCGGGGATCAGCTCCCCCTCCGAGGTCCGTCCCATCTCCTGGAGAGTGGTCATCAACGGATTGAACGCGGGGTCCGCGGAGTTGGCCTGCGCGGCGAGCGGAAGGGCGGCCTCGAGCTGCTGGGTCGCTCTCGCCACGTCCCGGCGGGACGTGGCGCTGGCCTCGTGCTCGGCTCTCGTGTAGAGCGTGATCGACGCGTCCACGTGGACGCACGCCTGGCGAGCGAGTGTCACGCCGGAGCTCGAGCACGCGCTGGCGACCACCCCTCCCGCCGCGATCGCGGCGATGGCCGCTGCGGTCGACCAGCGCTGCCAGGGGCGCCGTTGACGGCGTCGCGCGGCGCGGCCGGGTGCGCCGGGCCGTGCCCGTCTGCGGCCCCCCTCGGGCGCGGGCCGACCTAGCTCAGCCAGGACTCCGCGGCCTCCAGCAGGAAGCGGCTCACAGCCAGGCACCGGTCGAAGACGTCGCACAGGAGCTCCTCACCGGCGAGCACGCGGGCCAAGGAGACCGGATGCCTCGCCACGATGTTGAGGCGACGCTCCGGCCCGTCGGTGGCGGAGGCGAAGGAATCGATGGCCGACACCTCGAGCGGCAGCTCGATCCCACCGATGCCGGCGAGGTCGATGGCGAGCCGCAGCAGGTCCGGTCCGTTGGGCAGCGGCGGCAGCGCCCAGGTGAAGGTGAGCGGGAAGTGGAAGTCGTCGGGGGGCTCCTCGTCCTCCGACAGCTCCATGACGACGTCTTCGAACGAGAGCAGCACCCGGGGGTCGACGTCGAGGGCGAGGT
The DNA here is from genome assembly GCA_021787255.1 of Actinomycetes bacterium. Next base: position 3,279 of record JAJYMD010000012.1, read on the forward strand.
GCAGGTCGAGCGGGCCGCCGCAGCCCTCCTCGGGGTGCAGATCCACCTCCCACACCTGCCGGAGCGAGTAGGTCTCCACGAAGTGGCGCTCGTCGTGGACGTGGAACCCGTGATCGACCGAGTGGTCCTTGAGATCGGCTACGTAGCCGGCGACATCGATGGCAGCCACAGACCAACGAGACTAAAGCCTGCCGGTCGGGCTCGTGGACCGCCGTCGCGCGTCGGACCTGGTCGGTGCCGCTGCCGGTAAGGTCGGCCGGATGGAGGCAGCCGACGCCGCGACCGCCGTCGACCTCGACCACGCCCGTGCGGTGCTGCGCGAGGGAGCACGCGCAGTGCGCGAAGCGCTCGCTACCGTCGACGACCTGCGTCGCCCGGGGCGGCGCCGAGGGCAGTACCAC
>JAJYMD010000257.1 GCA_021787255.1 Actinomycetes bacterium
GTGGTGCCGTCACCGAAGAAGCAGACCGCCACCTCTCCGGTGCCGCGAAGCTTGGAGGACCACGCTGCACCGTTCGCGATCGTCAGGTGCGCGCCGACGATCGCGTAGGAACCCATCATCCGGTGCGCCACGCTCGTGAGGTGCATGGAGCCGCCCTTGCCGGCCATCAGCCCGGAGTGCCGCCCCATGAGCTCGGCCATGACGGCCGCCATCGGCGCGCCGCGCGCGAGGGTGTGGTTGTGCCCGCGGTAGGTCGCGAACGTGTAGTCCGACGGCCGCATCGCGGCCGCGAACCCGGCCGCGACCGCTTCCTGGCCGAGACCCAGATGGCTCGTGCCCTTCACGAGCCCCTGCAGGAACAGGTCGTACGCGCGCTTCTCGAAGTCGCGCATCTCGACCATCATCTCGTAGATCCGCAACCGCACGTCCAGGGGCGCCAGCGCGGGTGCGGAAGCCGGCTCGGCGCCCGGCAGATGCGTGGCCGCCCGGTGATCCCGAAGCTCGGTCATGCCCGCGCCACCTCCATGCGCTCGACTCTCGCGACAGACTCTAGCGACAAACGATTGTTGGACACTGGTGAGGCCTGTCGCCCGACGCCGCTCGGGAGACCGATCGCAACCGCTCGCGCGAACAGGGCACAGAGGCGGGGCGGGGATGGCGGGGATGGCGGGGATGGCGGGGCGCGGGATGCCCGGAGAGGATCATGAAGAGGCGCACCCAGATGCTCGAGACGGACCGAGAGGGAGATATCCGAGGATGTCCGAGATGCAGATGCCCGAGACCGACGGGACGCAGATGCCTGAGACCGACATGTCCGAGACGGACCGCCGTGCAGACCCGCTGGTCGCGGCCGCGGCGGCACACTGGGGACCGCGCTTCGCTCACAACGGCACCGACTACCTGGACTTCACCCGCACGCTCGCGCGCATCTCCCGGTGGGAGGAGTGGTGCCGGGAATGGGGACGGACTGCGGAGGGGTACGAGACGCTCGCGTCGCGTGCGGAGAGCGCCGGCCACCTCACCACGGCCATGGCTGCGTGGCGGCGCGCCGGCCTCGCATGGCACTGGGCGAAGTTCGTCTTCGTCGTCGACCCCGCACAGCAACGAGCAGCTCACGAGCGCGCCGTCGCGTCGTACGTGAAGGGCGCCCCAGGGCTCCACCCGCCAGCCGAGCGTGTCCTGGTTCCCTACCGCGGGACCAATCTCCCGGCCTATCTCCGCGTGCCCCGCACCGGCGGCGAGCTGCCACCGGTCGTCGTGATGGCTCCGGGGCTCGATTCGGTGAAAGAGGAGCTCCAGACGACTGCCGGGTACTTCTGCTCGCGGGGAATGGCGACGCTCGCGCTCGATGGCCCAGGCCAAGGCGAGAGCGAGTACGAGCTTCCGATCGAGCCTGCATACGAGCAAGTCGGGACGGCTGCGCTGGACTTCCTGACGGGGCGCCCAGACGTCGATGCGTCCCGAGCCGGCATGTTCGGAGTGAGCTTGGGCGGCTACTACGCGGCGCGGGCCATGGCGTTCGACGACCGCTTCTCAGCCGGTGTCGAGCTCGCCGGTCCCTACCGTTTCGATCTCGACTGGGACGGCCTCCCCCAGATGACGCGCGACACGCTCCGGCACCGATCCCGTTGCGCCGACGACGATGCCGCACGGGCGTTCGCCGGTCGGCTGACGCTCGAGGGGGCGGCGCAGCGCATCACCCGGCCGCTCCTCGTCGTCCACGGGGGCCAGGACCGGATCGTCAGACCCTCCCAGGCGGAGCGGCTCGCGGCCGAGGCGCCCGGTGCGGAGCTGCTCATGATCGACGACGGGAACCACGGCCTGACGAACCACGCGTTCGCGTCACGATCGGCCTTCGCCGACTGGATGGCGGACCACCTCAGGCCCGTCGCGCCGCCCCCAGCAGGCTGATCCGACGCTGGCGCAGGCACACCCGCCCCTACCGCCGAAACCGAGATGGGGTGATGGCTTGACAGCGCCTGCTCGGCTCCGGATACTGAGGGGATGCAATCGGTTGCGCCCGAGGGGCGGCCGGGACCAGCGGGGATCTCCACCCTGCGCGATCCGCACGGAAGCGCACCCGCACCGATCCAGCGCTCGGACGACGATGACGACACCGCAACCAGGAGCGCTGCTCCGCACGCGAGGTTCGGCTGGATCGGCACGGGCAGGATGGGCACCGCGATGGCCTCTCGGCTCGTGCGGGCCGGGCACGACGTGACCGTCTACAACCGCACGCGGTCCAAGACCGAATCCCTCGCTGCCCTCGGCGCGCTCGTCGTCCCTTCCATCGGCGACCTCGCCGACCGAGACGTCGTCTTCATCACCGTCGCGTCCTCCGACGACCTGCTCGGGGTGCTCGACGAACGAGCGGGACTGCGCTCGGCCACGCGCCTCCCCCGCGTCGTCGTCGACTGCTCGACGGTGTCCGAGGAGGCCAGTGCCGAGGCACGGCGTGTGCTCGGCGAGCGGAACGTCGCCTTCCTCGCCGCTCCTGTGAGCGGCAACCCAAAGGTCGCGGCTGCAGGAAAGCTCACGATGGCCGTGTCGGGCCCGCGCGACGCCTTCGAAGAGGTGCTGCCGTTCCTCCACGTCGTCGCCCGAGAAGCAACCTACGTCGGAGACGGGGACCTCTCGAGGCTCGTGAAGCTCTGCCACAACCTCCTGTTGGGCGTGGTGTTCCAATCGCTCGTCGAGGTCACGCTGCTCGCGGAGAAAGGCGGGGTGGCGCGCCGAGACTTCCTCTCATTCCTGAACGACTCGGTCATGGGATCGATGTTCACCCGGTACAAGACCCCGGCGCTCGTGAACCTCGATTTCAAACCGATGTTCACGACGCGCCTGCTCCACAAAGACTTCGACCTCGGGCTCGCGTCCGCCCGCTCGCTCGAGGTCCCCATGCCGGTCGCCGGGCTCGTCCACGAGCTGCTCCAGGCCGCGATCGGGGCCGGAATGGGCGAGGAGGACTTCGCCGCGCTCGCGAAGGTCCTGGCACGCGGGGCCGGCATGGTCCTCGAGAGCGAAGAGGCCCAGGTCAGCGACGGGCTCAACCCGCTGCCCACGGACGCCGAGCCGGCGACGGGAGTCGGCGGCACCAGAGCCGGCGAGCCGCCGGCAGGGGGGGACGGAGCCCAGACGGGGTCGGTTGCCACTTCGCCAATCGGCTCGCTCGACCACACGTCCCGATGACCGCACATCTCGCCATGTCACCGCTACCAGTAAGAGCCTTCCATCAGCGCAAGGCACGATCATAGGGAGGGGCCATGCACAGCATGAGCAGAAAATGGAGAGCAAGGAGAGGGCGTCGCGGGCCGATCGGCGGCTCGAGCCCTTCGCAACCCAAGCAGAGCGCGCGGCGCATCCCCGGCCAGGTGCTCGCACGGACCGGCACGGCCGGGGCCCTGGCGGCGGGGGTCGTCCTCGCCGGCTGGGCAGGTCTCTCGGCCGCCGCGCCGGGCGCCCACGAGCGCGCCGCAGCCGCAAAGCCGGTGGTCATCGGCGCCTCATTGTCGCTGTCGGGAGACTTCTCCGGCGCCGGCAAGGACTTCACACGCGGGTACCACCTCTGGCAGGCCTACCAGAACGCCCACGGCGGCCTGCTGGGCCGCAAGATCGAGCTCAAGATCATCTCGGACAAGTCGACACCGACGCAGGCCGCGACCAATTACGACACC
>JAJYMD010000403.1 GCA_021787255.1 Actinomycetes bacterium
CTCGTCAACACCCACCTGCCGGTCACCGGCGGGACGTTTGCGACGCTCGACGTCCGCGTGCCTGACGATTGCGTGTTCAATGCCAAAGAGCCCGCGGCCTGCGAATGGTACTTCACGGGCCTTGGGCTTCTTTGCGACCTCATCATGACGGCACTCGCGCCTGCGGTCGGCGACAGGGTGGTGGCGCCGCACTACGGCGACTCCATGGTCATCAACTTGAACGGCATCGACGCGAGCCGTGCGCGCCCGCTCTGGGTGGTGATCGAGCCCACCGCCGGTGGCTGGGGGGCCCATCCCGGCGGGGACGGAGAGAGCGCCCTGATCAATCTGACCAACGGCTCGTTCAAGAACATCCCGGTCGAGATCTACGAGAGCAAGTTCCCGGTCCGCATCGAGCGGTTCGCCATCCGAACCGACAGCGGCGGCCCAGGACGCTGGCGGGGAGGGTGCGGCGTCGTCCGCGCGTACCGACTGCTCGCCGATGGAAGCCTCTCCTTGTGGTTCGACCGATCGGTCACGCCCGCGTGGGGCCTGGAAGGCGGCATGCCTGCGACCGGGCCACGAGTACGCGTCGAGGGGCCCGGCGGACCCTGGGAAGGTCTCAAGGTGAATTGCCTCCCCCTGCGAGCCGGTGCTCTTGTCACGATCGAGACCGGAGGTGGTGGAGGGTACGGTCCCGCCCTGGAGCGGCCGCCGGCGGAGGTCGCGCGCGACGTCCGGGAGCGATACGTGAGCGCCGAGGGGGCGGCCAGGGATTACGGTGTCGTGGTCGACGCAGCGAGCCTTGACGTCGATGCGGCCGCGACCGAGCGGCTGCGGCGCCGTCTTGCAGCCGAGCCGATTGGACACGTCCCCCCTTCGGCGTCGGCACGACGCGAGCAGACGCGAGCAGCAGAGGAGGAGCGATGGCGAACGGGCTCGTGGCATCCGGCGTCTCCCTCGTCGGGGGAACGGAGCGGCCCGGGGAAGGCGACGGCTTTCGCGCCCGGGACCCTCGCTCGGGCGAGGAGACCGGGCCGGTGTTCCGCACAGCCGCGGCCGGCGAGGTGACCGAGGCGCTGTCGAGGGCACACGGCGCGTTCGCAGCGGCGCGAGGAGAAGCTCCTCTCGACGCGCTCTTGGCCGCTGCCGACCTCCTCGACGACCATGTGGCAGCGATCGTCGCCCAAGCGATGGAGGAGACCGGCCTGACCCAGGAGCGGCTGACCGGCGAGGTCGCGAGGACCTCCGGCCAGCTGCGGTTCATGGCCTCGCTCGCGCGCCGCGGCGAGCGGCTCGACGCGACGATCGACCGGGCCGACGCCGCGGCGGGGCGGCCGGACCTGCGCAGGGTCGGCATGCCGATCGGCCCGATCGCCGTGTTCGGCGCGAGCAACTTCCCGATCGCCTTCAGCGTGCTCGGAGGCGACACGGCCTCCGCGCTCGCCGCCGGCTGTCCGGTCGTGGTGAAGGCCCACGAGTCGCACCCGGCCACCTCCGAGCTGTGCGGTCGGTTGATGCTGCGCGCGCTCGAGGTCTGCGACCGTGACCAGGGCTGGTTCGCGCTCCTCCAGGGCCGTTCCCACGCGCTGGGCCAGAGTCTCGTGACCGCGCCGCAGGTCCGGGCGGTGGCCTTCACCGGCAGCCTGCAGGGCGGGCGTGCGCTGTTCGACGCCGCGAGCCGGCGCCCCGACCCGATCCCCGTCTACGCCGAGATGGGCAGCCCGAACCCCCTCTTCGTGACCGCCGCGTCCGCCAGATGCCGTGCCGGCGAGATCGCCGACGCGCTCGCCACCTCGCTGAGCGGATCAGCCGGGCAGCTCTGCACGAAACCGAACCTGATCGTGCTGCCCGAGGGGCCCGAAGGAGAAGCGCTCGAGCGCGCCCTTGCCCGGGCGTTCGGCGAGCGGCCCGTGCACCCGCTGCTCAACCGAAGCGTGCGCGACGGGTTCCTCGCCTCGATCCGTGCCGCCTCGGCGCTCGAAGGCGTCGCGCAGCTCGGCTCGCAGGCGAAGGTGCCAGAGGGCGGCACCGCCTCGGACGCCGAGGGGTCCTTTGCCGTCCCAGGCGCCCTGCTCTCGGCCTCCTTCGAGGCGCTGGTCTCCCACGAGACGCTGCGAAGCGAGCACTTCGGCCCCGCAGGAGTGGTGGTGCGCTGCCGCGAGGAGGCGTTCGTCGCCGTCGCAGAGGCCCTGGAGGGCAGCCTCACCGCGACGGTGCACCTCGAGCCCGAGGACGCCCAGAGGTGGTCGTCGTTCGTCCGGCTCCTGGCCGCCAAGGCCGGGAGGGTGATCGTGAACGGCGTGCCGACCGGAGTGGCCGTGGTGCGGGCGATGCACCACGGGGGCCCCTACCCGGCGACGACCTCGGCTCGCGACACTTCGGTCGGCGCGGCGGCCATCGACCGCTTCCTCCGCCCGGTGTGCTTCCAGGACGTGCCGGACGTGCTCCTGCCTCCTGCCCTCCAGGACGCCAACCCGCTTCGGATCTGGCGGCGGGTGGACGGCGAGCTCACCGCGCCAACGCCGCCCGCGTAGCCCCGGGGCTCGCCGGCCGCCCTGCGCCCGCCGCATCGGAGAGGTGCTGGCGGCTCAGCGCCGCTCGCGCTCAGGGGCCAGCAGCTCGAGGAGCAGCTCACCGGCAATCAAGTCCTGACCCGCGGTCCCGACGGACTTGAAGATCGTCCGCGCCGCACCAGCGTAGGGAGATTCTCCACGAACGACCGCGTCGAGGGAAACCAGTGTCGTCTCGCTCTGCAACGCTCTCGACTCGAGCGCCGCCAGGACGTCGCCTGCCTCACGAAGTGCCATCTCGACGCTGTCCACGACCGTCATCGCTCCATCGAAGGTCGCAGCGTCGAGCTCCCGGGCGCTGGGCTCGTGCGAACCGACGGCATTGACGTGAACCCGCGCTGGCAGCAGCGATCCGTCGAAGATCGGGGTACGGCTCGTCGTGCACGCACAGACGAGATCGGTGTCGGCGACCGCGTCGGAGGAGACCGCCTCGGCGTCGACACCCGACGCGCGCAGGCAAGCGGCCAGTGGCTCGGCGGACTCGGGCGTGCGGCCCACGATGCCCACCCAAGCGATGTCGCGGACGAGCCGCATCGCCTCGACGTGGCGTACCGCCTGTGGCCCGGTCCCGAACACGACGAGACGCGACGCGTTGGCGGCCGCCAGGTACTTGGTCGCCACCGCGGACATCGCCGGCGTCCGAAGCGCCGTGACCCCGGCGGCGTCGACCAGCATCACCGGCGTCATCTCGGGGAGCTCGAAGACGACCAGCACACCCTGCAGGCGCGGGCGATCACGCGCGACACCGTCGGGAAGCACCGAGGTGACCTTGACCGCCAACGCGGCGCGGTCCCACCCCGGCATGAGCAAGAGCTGCCCCTCCCCGACTCGATGCACGACGCGGGCAGGCTCGACCACGTCCCAGCCTCGGGCGAGGCGCTCTTCGATTGCAGAGATGCAGCGCGCCATCACCTCGGGAGACTGCAGCTCGTCGGCCGACACGAACCGAACGTCGCTGGAGGTCCTCACACGAGGCCCACTCGGAACCGTTGTGCGGATGGGGAGAGCCCGCGCGAGGGGTTCACGAGCTCGGCCGCCTGCCAGGCATTCGCGCACCTGTACGTCAGCACGCGCAGCTGTGCGTCAGTACTCGACCG
>JAJYMD010000208.1 GCA_021787255.1 Actinomycetes bacterium
GGAACACCGGCGCGAGCTCGCCACCCTCGGAACTCGCCGTGGCGCCCGCGTCGTGCCAGCTGGTATGACCGTCGACCGTTACCTGGTGATCTGCGATGAGCTCGACGACGAAGGGCGACATCCGGTTGGGATCGGTGATGAGGGTGACGGCGCGACGCGCGCGGGTGAGCGCGACGTAGAACAGGCGTCGCTCCTCGGCGTGCTCGTAAGTGTCGGGGACCGGCATGGCGAGCTGCACGACGGGGTCATCCGTAGCGGTGCTCGGGAACCCGTAGATCCCGCTCACCATGCCCAGAACGACGACGTAGTCCGCTTCGAGGCCCTTGGCGGCGTGCACGGTGCGGAACGTGACGTCGAGACTGGCGGGGACGACGCGGGGCAAGACGCTGCGCTCGAAGTGGTAGCGCCCGAGCACGTCGACGGTGATGGTGCCTGAATGACTGACAGGGACGCTCCCGTTGGCGACGCACTCGGAGAGAATCTCTAGGTAGCGAGCGAGCGTCGCCGCGGGGTTGTCCGACCGCAGGACGTCGACCGGGACACCGGGTTCGGTGCGTGCGGAGTGCATCGACTTTCTGAACTGCTTGGGGTTCTTCGACACGAAGTGGCTGGCGACGTCACAGATCGTCTGGGGGCAGCGGAACGTGGTGGTGAGCGCAAGCTGGGTTCCCTCGCCGAACCATTGGCTGAACTCGGTCATGACCGACAGGTCGGCACCAGCGAAACGGTTGATCGACTGCCAGTCGTCGCCGACCGCGAGCAGGTACCGACCGGGCTTGGCGAGCAGGCCCCGCACCAACCGAGCTCTGGCGCGGCTCGCGTCTTGGAACTCGTCGACCAAGATCAGCTCGTAGCCGAAGTCGACCCGGCCCGACTCGAGGTAGTCGGCCGCTTGGACGAGCATGTCTTCGAAGTCGACCGCCTTCTCGTCGGCAAGCCGCCGCTCCCAGTCGGCTGCGATCGTCCAGTACAGCTGGAGGAAGAGCCGGGACTTGAAGCCGGCCAGGCGGTGGAGATCGCCATCGAGGCGGCGTTCGATGGCGTCTTTGTCCCACGAGCTCGACTTCACGTGGCTCATGAAGGTGCGTACGAGCCGGCACAGCTCCTCGTGCTTCATGGGCTCGGCCCTCTCATCCCTCTGGACCCGGTCGGGGTTCCAGTCGAGTGTCACTCCACGTCGGGTGAGGTCCCTCGCCAACCTTGTGAGGCCGTCTCCCCAGAGGACACCGGCGAACGTGGTCTCGATGAGGGTGGTCCCGTTCTTCGCGTGGATCGCCCGCTTCCACTGCATCGACTCTGCGTAGTTCCGGAACGAGGAGGGCGGGTTGCCGTCTCGGTCGAGGGCCCAATGTTCGTGCCAGACGTCGATCTCGGGGTAGTAGAAGTCCGGCCGGTATTGGCTGTGAGAAGAGTCGGCGACTGTGTGGAGGTAGGGCCGCTCGTACTCGTAGGTGACTCCATTGAGGTACAGGAAGTCGGCGATCAGCCGTTCTCCGTGGCTCCGGACAACGTCGCCGCCGAAAGTCCGATAGCCGTTCTCCTTCTTGTCAGGGTCCCAGCCGTCCGGCTCGTGCTCTTCGATGTCGACGGGGGCCCGGGCGAACAGAAGGCGGTAGAGGTCCCAGCGGCGGCGGAACTGCGGGTCACGGTCACGTCGTTCGTCGACGATCCGCTCGATCATCTCCACACCGTCCCCCCGATCGAGCCACGACGCGAGGCGGGGTTTCACCCCGGTGGCCCTGCCGATGACCTCAAGACCAAAGGAATGGAAGGTGGAGGCCCTGACGCCCGTCGGGTCGATTCCTGCGGCGGCAAAACGGGCCTCGACTCGCTCCTGGAGCTCGCTGGCCGCGTCCCGGTTGAACGCAAGAAGCAGGATGCGCTCGGGGGCCACCAGTCCCCGGGTCACGGCGTACGCGCCACGGGCGACCATGAGAGAGGTCTTGCCGGAGCCTGCAGCGGCGAGGACCTGGACCCGGCTGTCGAAGCAGATCACCGCCCGTGCCTGCTCGTCGGTCAACGGCGTCTTCTCGATGGTGTCGAAGAACTCCCGGCGGGAAACGAGTTCGGACTCCATGACGGCGTCGTTCACGCTGGCAGCGGCCCGTGCCAAGTCCGCGTCGAGGAAGACGAGCGCATCCCGCTCTTCTGCGGTGAGAGTGCCCTCGAGGCCAACGGCGCGGACCCGAGCGAGCAAGCCTTGGGGCGGGCGACTGGCCAGCAGGAGGTCCAGGGTCTCGCGCGGTACCCACCGCTGGTGCGTCTTCGCCCCAAGGAACACCCGAGCAACGCTGTCGTGCCATGAAACCGCCGCGTCGATCGCGGGATCAAGAGACAGGCGGAAGAGCGCACGTTCGAGACTCGCCGAGCCGGCTCTCGAGATCCCATGCAGCCGGAGAACGAGGTGACCTTGGTCGTAGAGACTGCAGTGGAACCATTTGCGTCGGACAGTCAGCTGGCGGGCGGCAGTGGCGGTGACGGTCATCGTGCCCTCCGGTCGGACGACCGTCACCGCCGTGCCGCTCACGGTGAGAGTCCACCCGGGTCCGGACCACGTCGATTCCGAGATGTTCACCCGAGCCTCCTCGAGGTGACCTGCGACGTATACGCCGACGATCCTGAGGCGAACCACAACGCGCGGACCTGCAAGAGACGCAGCCGGGCGATGAGGTCGCATCGTTCCGCGACTCGCTTGCTCACATGCATGAGGACTGTCTTCGCCTCCACGAAGGATGATCGCACGCTCTGGTGGGAGGACCCGGGCTCTGCGAGCCCCGACTCGGAACGGAACGCCGCATCCCGGCCGGCGCGTCCCACACAGAAACGAGCCTTGCCACATCGGTCGCGAGCACACAGCGACGAAGACGAAGCACGTCGAGCCGCCTGTCAGAGCATCTGGAACGTGTCCTTGGATGTCGTGACCTGGTCCGTCGGCCGCTCAGCCGACGGGTTGCAGCAGTCCAGCGGCAGCGAGCGCGTCGAGATAGTCGACGAGGCGCCCTGGAACGGGTCCTCCCCGCACGAGGAGGCCGCACTCGAGGTTGCGCTCTGCACCGGAGCCCGTGAGGTTCGCGCTTCCGACGAGGGCGACGAGGCGATCGACGACGAGGATCTTCGCATGCATCGAGGCACCCTCGGAACGACGCTCCCCTGGCCAGCAGAGACGCTCGACCGGGAGGTCGCCGAAGATTGTGTCGTCACCGAAAAAGCGCGGGTTGTCGGCGCGGCGCTCCAAGAGTGCACGGACGGCGACACCCCGGCCAACGGCGCCTGAGAGCGCGTCCCGGAGAGCTGGGCTCGGCTGGGTCGCGTAGCTCACGAGCACGACCTCACGGCGAGCTTCTGCGAGGAGATCTGCGAGCACGGCGAGCGTGAGCCGGACCGCGGCTGCTGCGATCTCGGGCTCGGGCCCGGTCCAGACGGGAACGACCATGGCCTCGGCGTCCTTGGCTCGGAGGAGCCCGGCGAGGGCGCCGGCGAGGAAGGGGCCGTCGCCTCGTGCGGCGAGGAGCTTCGCGTGCTCGAGCGCCGCACGGGAGGGCGCCAGGACGGCCATGGCCTCGAGGTACCCGAGCGCACCGGCACCGTCGCCGAGCGCTGCGGCCAGGCGCTCGACGAAGGTCCGCGGGAGGTCCCGTGCCCACTCCTCTGCCAGCTCGAGCAGGTCCGCGCTCACCATTCGAAAGAGAGGCTGTTGCCGAGGTCGACGACCACGCCCCGGTGGAGCCAGCGGTTGCCCACCTCGCAGCTCGTCTCCGACACGAACAGGCACGCATGGCAGGCCGCGCCGTGCAGCGAGTCACTCGGAGGCTCGGGAAGGCGCTCTGCGCACAGCGGGTCCGACGAGCAGCCCTGCGCGTCGGTGAGCGCCTGGTCGAAGAGGCGCCCCAGGTACTTCGCCTCTCCGAGCGCAACGAGCCCGCCCAGCGTGCCTTCGCTGTCGCTCGCGGCCGCAGAAAGGAGGAACCCCGCGGCTGGCGCAGTGGGCGATCCGACGTAGAGGCGCTCACGGATGGACGCCTGGGAGTAGCCGCACTCGAGGGCGACCGTACGAAGGAGCAGGTGGCTCAGCGTGTGGACCAACAGGTAGCGGGCCAAGAGGAAACCGGGGTCCTCGGCAAGGTCGCGATTGGCTCGCCAGCGGCCGTAGGCCCGGCGGAGCGCTACCACGTCGGGATGCTCGCCGACCCGATCGCACCACGCGGAGACCGCAGCCTCGTGGAGCTCCAAGAAGACGCCCTCGCCGCGGCGCTCCAGGGCAGCGACCCAGCCGACACGCCCTGAGGAAAGCGGCGCACGTCCGTCGAGGTCGCTTCGGTCGGGAGCGTCGATGCGGGTAAACCCGATGCTCGCCTGGACCTCGCGTAGACGCTCCACCTGGACGACCGTCCGGAGCAACCCGGCGAGCTGCCTCGGCACCGGCGTCGGCCTCGCAAGGAAGTCCTCGTCGGCCTTGGTGGTAGTCGGGTGGCACAAGAGCTCCCACTCGGCGTCACGGATGTCAGCACGCGCGCCTTCGTCACCGTCCAAGAGGCTCTCGCGGCGCCTTCTTTCGTCGTCGAGCGCCGAGACGAGCTCGGACTCGGTGAGCTCGTGGAGCGCCCGGAGCTCGGGGATCCTCGAGATGGTGGCTCGCAGGGTCGCAGCGGGGAGCTCAGTGAGGCCAGAAAGGAGCTGCCAGTTCTCGGCCACGGCCGTGGAGACGGGGTCGTCCGCGGGGAGATGGAGCGCGCTCAGCGTGACGTTGAACCACAGATTGGATGCGCCCAGGACGAGGAGACGCAGGGGCTCACCGCAGGGCTCGAAGGTCTGGAGGTGCGGATGCCGGCCACGACACGTCGGCAGGGTCTTGGCTCCCCGGGTGCCGGCGGCCTCGGAGATGTTGCGGCGCGCCCTACACGCCGTGCACGACACGGTGACGCGCGGCCCCAAGATGCTGCCTGCGTCGCGCATCTCGAGCTGCGCGCCGGGGCACGGTCGCTCACTGCGGACGTGCACGAAGTCGACGTAGGGGAACTCGTCGAGGTGGCCGCGTCGGCAGGCGACGAGGAAGCGCGCGGGAATGCACGCCCGGCGCTTCGTGACCGCCTGGGTGGCCTGTCTCGGGCAGTGGGAGTGGACCCACTTCGCGAGATCCGGCCGCCTCCCGAAGCGGTGTACGAGCTCGAGCTGGTCGACGCCGTCGACGGGCCAGAGCTGATGGCACACAGGACACCGGAGCCAACGCGGGAAAGGCGTAACGGGAACACCGAGGTTGGCCATCGGGTCGTCGGCACTCTCCGGGTCCCACGGGGCGGCACGAAGCGACGTCACCCCAGCACCGGGCAGCGCGCGCTGCACCTGGGCCAAGAGCCTCGGCTCGGAGACGACCGGCGCGTCGGCGGGCCATGCGTCGAGGCCGCGAACGACGACGCTCATGGAGGGCAGGTCGACGACCGACCCGACCCCTGCCACGTTCATGAGATGGCTCGGCCGGGCGCTGCCGATCCTGGTCGGCTGGGGCAGAGCGGGCGTCACCGACCCGGTCCTTCAGGCGGGTCAGGGGCGGTCGGCTGCGGAGCGGCGGGGAACGACCAGGCTGGTGCGGATGCGACGCTCGGGTCTGCACGGCGCAGCTGGAGGAGGATCTCGGGCTCGACGTCACGAAGACTCATGGGTGCGTGCCACATCGTCCAGGGGAGCTCCTCGGGGTCGTGCAGGAGGCCCTTCGCTGCCTTCGTGCCTGGCTCGTACCCGAGCTGGCCGGCAGGCAGCGCCGTTCTCATGAGCTGCCAGCCGTCCGTGCGGGCGCGCGCCTGTGAGACCGTGTCTTGGCCGGTCGGAGCAGCATCTGCGACGAGCTCTGCCCTGGCGCCCAAAAGCCCGAAGAACGGCTCGAGGCTGGGAGCGTCGAGGGGGGCGGCGTGCGCGCCGAGGTTCGGAAGGGTCGTGTCCGAGCTGTGGCGCACCGCTCCCACGACGACACCGGTCAACCCGCGGTCGAGCGCACGGTTAGCAAAAGGCGTCGTGGTGAGCCCCTCCACCCTGCGACCGAAGGTCGCGTGGTCGTAGAAGAAGTGTTCGTAGTGCGCGAGGTCCCGGGGCCGGTTCCAGTTGAAGATGGTGATGACAAGACCAGGTCCCTCCGCCGAACGCCCGACCCGAGAGGTGGCCTGGATGTACTCGGCCATGGACTTCGGCTGGCCGGTCACGACCATGAGGCCGAGCCGCTGGACATCAACGCCGACCTGGAGCATGGAGGTGGCAAGGAGGACGTCGGTCGGCCGGAGCCGGTATGTGCGCGTCGCCTTGTCTGCTGCCTTCGGGTCGTCTCTTCGCAGCTGGCGGAGCGCCGCCCTCGCCGCGGTCGTGTCGACAGCGGGGTCGAAGCGCCGCTCCAGATCGGCGAGCGCCTGGGTGATCACCCGGCTCGGCATTCGGCTCGTGAGCTCGCGCACTGTGGGCCGGGGACGACGGACGAGGGCGTCCTGGCGGCCGAGGCGGTCCGTGACGTCGTCTTCCACCAACCGGCGCATGCCGGCGAGCTCCCGGGTGGAGGTGAAGTAGTCGACGAGCGTCATGTAGGGGTCCGCCGCGGCTCCGTGGCGGTCGAACAGGTACTGGGCGTGCTCCAAGAGCGCGGTCGCCACCCGGATCTCGATCGCGGTCAGCTTCTCGCCGGGCACGAGCACCCCCCGATAGCGGCGACCGGGCGCCTCGGGGGAGGTCTCGGCACGCCGGGAGAAGAAGGTCTCTCCTGCGTCGATCACCGGCGGGGGAAAGACCGCGAGCTCACGGGCGAAGACCTGGCGGACCTGCTGGCGCGCTCGCCGTACCGTCGCGGTGGAGGCGACGAGGACCGGGCGGACCACCGCCCCGTGCTCGGTCCTCGTGCACAGGTGGTCGACGAGGGTCTCGTAGAGGCCGACCATGGACCCGAGCGCGTCGGCGATGAGATGGAGCTCGTCTTGGATGACGAGGTCCGGCGGGCGCAGGCGCGCGACGCCAACCGGTCTCGTCGCAGGAAGGCCACCAGCGGCAGGGTGGCCACCGTCCTTGCACCAGGTCGGCGGGTCGGGGTCCCGGTAGCCGTGGCGGGCACAGCGCGAGGTGACGTGGCCGAAGAGGTGCGCGGTCTGCCCTTTCCAGGGGAGCTGGGCGAACTTGTCCACCGTCGCGACCACAAGGGCGGGCGTGAGACGGTAGATCTCCTCGTCGACGACGAGCGCCGGGATGCCCTCCTCCGAGCGCGCCCTCGAGAACGGACAGCGGCCGGCCGGATCCCCGCAGAACAGGAAGAAACGCCGGCGGAGCCTGTCGCACACGCCGTCGTGGCCGAGATGGATCGGGGTCGCGCACCACGGGCAGACTGCGAACTGCTGGATGCCGCCGACCTGGCCTGTCGCCGGGCTGCCGACGGCGTCCTCCCACTGGCGCTGCGCGTCGTCGAAGGTGTTGGGAGAGACACCCACACCGACCCACAGGCCGATGCGCACGGACGTCGTCCCCCAGCGCCTATCCCCAGCTGCGAGGCGCTCCTGGCGAAGGAGCTCACAGGCGCACACGAGCGTCGCCGCGCGCTGGAACTGCTGGGCGGTGAGGAGACGCAGGGTATAGCGCATCAGGACGGCGATCCCGTCGGACCCGTCGCGGGCATCTGCACCCTCCCCGACGATTCCTTGCAGCCGTCTGATGGCGATCGTGTACGCGGCGAGCCCGAGGTACGCCTCGGTCTTGCCGCCGCCGGTCGGGAAGAAGAGGAGCTGGACGACCCCGTCGGTGAGCGGGCCACGGCCGGCGTCGGGGTGCCTCGGGTCGGTGAGACCGGGGATGCACAGCAGAACGAAGGCGAGCTGGAACGGACGCCAGGTCCGCGTGGCTGCCACGTCGAGCTCGGTGAGGAGCACAACCGGATCGGCGTCGGGCTCGGCCAGGCGCCGGCGGACGAGCTCGGAACGGACGCGCTGGACCGCCATCGCCTGGTTGGCGAAGCGGAATGCGTCGAGCGCGACGGGGTCCGTGCGCAGCAGTGCGATCGCGCGCTCGAGGCGGTCGGCCACTTCCCGCGCGCGCCCGAGGGCGTCGGAGGCCACGTCCGCGAAGCGAGCGACCTCGGGGTCGGTGCCGATCCGAGCCTCTTCGGCGTCGAGCCAGCGGCGGTACGCATCGACGAGCGGGAGCAGGGAGCCCGCGAGCTCCTCTGGAGAACGCTCGGGGTTGGCAATCTCTTCCATGTCGAGAAGGAGGCCGGGCACGTCTGCGGCCTCGCCGGAGGTGACGAGGGGCACCTCGGCTGCAGGGAACGCGCTCGTGCGCAGGCGCCACGCGCGGCACTCGCCCTTTCGGACGTCGGCCTCGACGGCACACTGGCGTCCCGTCGCGTACAGGCGCGCGCTTCGGTGCTGGAGCTCCAAGAGCCGGAGCTCTGCTGTGGCCTCGTGGCGGACCTCGGGGAGGTCGGGGTCGTTGTGGCCGAGGAAGACGGCGGCGTCAGTCGGTGCGGCGACGCTGAGCGACACCTGGTAGAGGCGGTTGCGATCCGGAAGCTCCGAAAGGGGTGGCTTGTCGTTTTGGAGGGAGATCTCGACAACCGTGCGGGAATCCCGGCGCCGGGCCCGCCAGCGGAGCGTGACCAGCTCCTGGGAGGGGTCTGGAGGTGGGGTCGCGGACTGGAAGCCCGCCTGGTCGGGATCGAGCGTGATCGTCACCCGTCCGCCCGAGGGCACCCTGCGCCAGACCGTCGCAGGAAGGTCGCTCGGCGTGCGCTGCAGTTCGGACGGTCCGCGCTCGTATCGGCCCCAGGAGGCTTCGACGACGAGGCGCTCCACCTCCGCAGGCACCGAGAAGGAGAGGCCGAGCGCCGACTGGGCCATCGATCGGCCACGCACCGCCGCTGGAGCAGTGGTCTCGGCTGTGCCGTCGTGTTCGAATCCCAAGCCGGCGTTTTCCAGGACGTCAAGGGGTGTACCGGGGTCCTGTGTCGCTGTGTCAGCGCCGGAGGCTGGACGCGATTCCCTCACCTCGTCGTCGGGACGGCGCGGCACGAGGCGCCCGAGGAGGTAGCGCTCTGCCGGAGTGACGCCCGCCGGCAGCTCCTCGGTGGGGCCATCTCTGGGTCCGAGCAGGTCGCGCGCCAACAGCTCCTCCAGCTCGGCGCGCACCTGCGCTCCGGTGGCCGCCTCCGGAGACGCTGCAGGAAGGTGTTCGTCGGCACTCATAGGGTTCCTTCGAGCGAACGTACATCGAAGTTGCGACAAGCGGGTGATGGAGCAACTCTCCTGGGCGGCCTCCCCAGCACGAAGTGTCCTCACTGATCAGGACGGTCCCTTCCGCCAGCGGTGGGGTGATTCGAGTCGCGCCACGCACGCGCGCCCGGGGTCTCCGAGCGCCCACGCTTCAGAGCCGACGAAGAAGCTCTGCCTTCTTCTCCTGGAACTCCAACTCCGTCAGGATCCCGCTGTCTCGAAGTGCAGCCAGCCGCTGGATCTGAGCAAGCACATCCTCTGTCTGACGCAACCCTTGTGAACTAGCAACGCTGACCGGCTGGGCCTGCGGGCGAGCAAGCGGTTTCGGTGCAACCGTGCGGGCTGGTGACGACCCGGGTCCTACCTTCGGGGTTGGAACCTCAGGACGCGGCGGGCCGATCGAGATGCCGCCAACGATCTGGGCCACCTCGTCGAGGCGTGACTCGTCCACAACACCCCCACGGCCATTTGCCGTGTAGAGGATCCGCCCCTCGGAACGGACGAGCAGCTTGCCTGCTTCCATTGCGCTCCGCACTTCGGGCTTGGCTCGCAGCGCAAGCTCTGCCTGCCGGGCAAGCTCGGGCGTTGCACACAGCGTGACCACAACCGAGAAGCGGGGGGCATCGAGGCGCACGTCGCCTTCGATCGGCACCCCTGCCACCTGCGAGCCGGTGTTCCTTCCGTACTCGGAGAACCCGAACTCTGCGAGGCTCACGACGACCTCGTCCAGCCACGGATCGCGCGGTCCGCGCCGATGGCGGAGCCTCTCTTCTTCTGCCCGCTTCTTCCTCCTCCGGAAGAGAAGCCAGGCCGACCCCACAACGACTGCCAGCGGTGCGAACACATACCACAGCTCGACGACCGCACCGATCAGGAACGCCACCATGATCAGGCCAAGGGCGACGCCTATGCAGCCTGGTTGGTTTGTGCGAACGCGGATCCACTGGGAATTGCCTGTCGTCGGCACTCGAACCCACTTAGAATTGGCCACGGCTCAGCTCCGTCACTCGTCTCCCTGCGCCGCCTCGAGAACAAGAAGACCTCGAGCATTTTCCCGAGACGGTCATCGCGAGTACCGCAGTGCGAGCGGCGCGTAGGGACCAAGTCCGTAGTACTCCTCGGACTTCGGCGCGATCTTCGTGTAATTCCCCACCGCCATGCACACGGCTGCACTCACACACGAGATCCCCTTCAGCGTCGGCAGCCGCCTGCCGGCGAGCGCAATCGCTTCCTTCGCCCATCTCGATCCACTCCACACCTCGGCAACAACACCCGACGGTGCCTTCAACGCCTTTGCCCAGTACCCGCCGACGGCCTGGCACAGTCCGGACACGCACGACACCGCCTGGAATGGACCACGGCGTGTCAGAGGGAACTGGACCGTCCACGAGGCTCCGTTCCAGCGTGCCGCGAATGTCGATCCACCAGCCTCGCACGACGTCCGCGATGTGCACGACACGCTGTACAGGGCGCTGTTCTTGCCTACCGAGGGCACCGGGTCGAGCGACCACGAGGCACCGTTCCAGGTCATGCTGATCGGTGCACCCCTAGTGTCGACTGTGTTGTTATCGTATCCGGCTGCCATGCAGAACCGAGATGACTCGCACGAGATGCTCGTGAGCCAGTTGTTCTTCTCGGCAGACGAGTCCGGCGTCGTCATGAGCGACCAGCTCGTACCGTTCCACACCTCCGCGAGGGTCACCGTACCTGTCGGAGTGGTGGAGTTTCCTACGGCGACACAGGACGCCGCGCTCGCGCAGGACACGCCTTGGAAAGAAGAGCCGAAGTAACTGTTCGGTTCGGGTCTCGAGGGTGCTCCCTCGACTACCCAGTGTCTTCCGTTCCACACTTCGGAGAACGGGACAGAGCGTGTGGTTGTGGAGTAGTAGCTCCCGACCGCGACACAGCTCGTCGTGGACACACACGACACCGAGGCGAACTGCCGACCCGTGGGGTCCGGCGTCGGCTGGACGGACCAGGTGCCCCCGTTCCACAATTCCACCAAGGCGCTGCTGCGTCGGTACTTTGCTGTCCCCGAGGAGCCGACTCCCACACAGAAGGTCGTCGACGGACAGGACACGTCCTGCAGTGAGCTGTTCGTTGTCACCGCAGGGACAGTGACACTCGCCCACGAGCTCGGAGGAGTCGTCGTCGCCGATGTTCGAGCGACGTGATGCGATGACCGAGGCTCGGGAGCATGGCTACGGGAACCGAGGACTGCGATGCCAGTCACAGCCAGGATCACCACGACACCGGCGATTGCGCCGTAGCGCGCCCTGCGTGGACGTTCCCGCTTTCGCCAACGCGACTTACGAAGCGCTGTGAGATGTGCGCTGGACGCCTGTGCCTCGGTTGGTGCAGGCGTACGGTAGTTCGGGTGCAGATGGGGTGGGTACCACTTCCCGTCCGACGCAATCCACCATCCCGGGCCCTGTGAGACGTCACTCATCGCCCCTCCTCATCCCCACGAAAGTGTAACTCGACGTCGCCGAATGGATCTCCGACAGCGCCCGAACACCCCGGAGGGGACGTGGCATTGCCGGATCTGCTCGACCAGGCCCAACAGTCGGCTGACTAGGCGTTGCGCGCCACGCAGGCAAAGAAAACAGCTCACCTGTTGCTGTCTCCGGCCGAGCGGCCCGGTCGCCACTGGGAAGCGATCGTCACTGGGCATGTACGCGGCTTCGACGTCGTTGCCCTGAGCCGGGCCGAGTGGAGCGAGATCGACGCGCTCAGCTTCCCACGTTCCGCCGACACTGGATGGGACGTGGAGCACCTCGTCCAGATCGCGCTCCGAGAAGCTGGATATTGCCTGATCTGCAAGGGTGTCGAACAAGACCCAATCTCCGGATGCTTCGAGCTCAAGCGCATTCCTGCTCCACGATCCCTCTTCCGGAGGAGAGACGCCGAGCGCTGCCGACACGAGGTCGTCGGCCGCTGTGTGATCGGACACCTGCGGCTTCGAGTTCGAGATGAGCCGGCAAGAGGCGGGCTCGCTCGTCCAGTCGGAGGGATCGCGAGCGACCCTGCTCTTCGGGTGACCAGAAGTGGGTGCGCTGGAGCGCCCCGTCGAGCGCACGGCTCCGCTGGTGACCCATCGCTTCCGACGCGGCTGTTCGTCGCATGCAGGCAAGGGAGACCCGGGTTGCCTCGCCCCCTTCGCCAAGAGCGGGTCGCGTGGCGTCTCTCAGCTCAGGATCGCACCAGCGGGCCGGTCATCAATGTCCGGCATCTGGGCACGTCTCGGTCCCTGCCGTGGACGGTCTGGTCGACGGGTCGGTTGTCGCATGAGGTCGACAAGGGCTGGGGTGGGGAGCCGGGTCAGGGGGCCCGGGCGCGGCGGTGGTTCTCTGCGAGGAGCCGGTCCAGCAGCTCGAAGCGGGCACGCGGCGAGAAGGTCCAGCGGATCCCGATCTTGGTCGGATGGTGGCCGATCTCGGGTGTGAGGTCACCCCAGCCGTAGGCGGTGAGGACGGCGCGATCGACCTCCTCGTGCAGGGCGCGCAGCGCCGCGATCGCGGGGTCTACGACGTCGGGGTCGTGGACGAGGTTGTAGAGCTTGGTCAGACCGAGGTTGCGCCCGAGCATGAGCTCCCGGCGCTCTGCGTCGAGTCGTCGGCCGAGCGCGTCGAGCTCAGGAGTTGACGCGGGTCGTGGGAAGGTGAGGAAGACGTCGGAGGGGGTGTAGCGAATGTCGGTCCGCATCGTCGAGCCGTAGCGGATGGCCCAGAGGTGGTGCGGTGAGGAGGAGAGCACGGCAAGGCTGGCGAAGTCATCGAGGGCGAAGACGCCACACGCGTGCGAAAAGACCTGCTTGGTGGGAACCCGAAGAGGCAGGACGGTGCTCGCGTGCAGAACGATCGCGAGCACGTGGTCGAGGGGGGCGATCCGTTCGTAGAGCGTCTTTGCATCTCCGGCGTATAGCCACCAGTACGTGCCGCGACGCTGGGCGGTCGCGTAGGGACGACCCAAGAGCTGGTCGCGTTCCGGCTTGACGAGCGTGCGCACGCGCTCCATCGGCGCGTGGTAGCGCTCCGCGCGCTCGAGGGGCCAGTCGAAGAAGTTGATGATCCAACGGCTCGCAGACGAGTCGGGGCGGCGGTTCAGGTCGGCCCCGTTCACGTAGGGAAAGAGGACCTGGGCGTTGCGCGGATCCTCGGCAATGAGCGCGTGCGCCTCTTCGGGGGTCACGGTGAACCCCAGACCAAGCACGATGGATCCCTGGAACGCGATGCCCTCATTCTCCGCCAGCCGCGCGGGTCGCCCCTTCTCCCGGAGGTAGGGCTGCAGGTCGACGGTGAGGCGGGGCACCGGCTCTGTGTCGAGCACGGCTGTGACTTCGACCTGGCCTTTCGTCGCCCAGACCTCGACGACCGAGAGGTTGGCGCTCCGAGACGGCCAGGCGTGCGCGCTGTTGGCTCGGCGGATGCACCAGCCGCGCCGCTCCAGCTGGAGCAGGCCGACCTCCAGGGTGTCCCCTTCGACGAGCGTGTTGGTCGTGACATAGCCGAGCTGGCCGCCGGAGCGCAGGAGGTCATCGGCACGGAGGACGAACCGGGCAGCGAGATCGGCACTCCCCCTCTGGCCCCGACCGTCCCAGGCGACGAGCCAGGCGAGGTAGTCCTTACCGAGCGCGCCGGAGATCCGCTGTCCACCCAAGAACGGAGGGTTGCCCACGATCGCGTCGAAGCCTGGCGACGGCGTGTCGGCGAAGACCTCGGGGAAGACGAGAGGCCAGTGAAGCGGTCGGCGTGGCTCCTTGCCCGCGGGACGCTCGGCATCGAGGGAGGCGCGGTAGGTCTCGAGTGCGCCAGTCGTGGCATCCTGGGTGAAGGCCCACAGGGCCTGCTCGAGCCCGCCGAAGACGCGTGCTCTCTCGCGCGTGGACATGCGCGCTGCACGCACGCCTGCACCGGTGACCGCATCTGCGACGAGGTGGAGGTCGCCAAGCGCTACCTCGGCTTCGGAGAGGAGGCGCGCCTTGTGCTCGACGTCTCGGACCGAAAGGACCGGGGTCGCCGTGATCCGCCGGCGCGTGTCGGCCGCTGCGGCGAGCATCTTCTTCCAGGGCGCCGCGAAGTCAAAACCCCCGAGCCGAGCCGAGCGGGCACGACCGGGGTCCACATGGAGGTGCTCCAGCTGGTCCAGCGAGAAGAGACCGAGCAGCGAGTCGCCGCACACCACACGGTCGTCCACGAAGCCGAAGGGGCGCTCCTTGTCCATCGTGACGAGCCACAGCGAGAGCTTCGCCATCTCGACCGCCAGCGGGTTCACGTCGACCCCGTAGAGGCAGTGCTCAGCGACGAGCCGGCGCGCCCGCAGGACGACCGGGGCGACCTCTGCATCTGCGATCTCCTCTGGGCGCGCGCCCAGGTGGCGGGTGGCCTCTTCGTCCCCCTCTTTCTCCCACGCCTCGACGAGGCGATCGGCGAGATACCGGCAGACGGCCACGAGGAAGGCGCCGCTCCCCATCGCGACGTCGGCCACCCGCAGCGCGAGCAGGTCGGTCGAGGGGCGAAGGACCCAGCTCGTGGCGACCAGGGTCTCGGTGGGGCCGGGGCGGTAGCAGAGTGGCTCCAGGGCGTGGGCGACGATCGTCTCGGTGAGCGAGCGGGGGGTGTAGTGCGCACCGGTCACCACCCGGCGCTGCGACGGCCCGACGTAGCGGCCACCCGCCGGCACGATGGCCGGCCTTCCCCGCTCGTCGGTTAGGAAGAGCGGTGCCAGGCGCTCCACGTCGGCCGCTCGGTCGCCGAAGCTCTGGCGCAGGACGACGGTCGTCGGAGCCGGGACGGGCTGGGCAAGCCAGCGGGCGGCCGCCGCCCTACGGGTCGCGTTGGGCTTCTTCTCTCCGACGTAGGCGCTCGCGGCCCAGGTCTCGGGGTCGGTCGCCGCGACGACCGCGTCGGTGAGGGTGACGAACGCAAGCGGTCTCTTCCCTTGACGGCGCAGCTTGACGACCGGCTCGGTGGCGGTGCGGACCTCGAGCTCGAGCAGGCCCTCGTAGACGTAGCCGATCTGCTCGACGTCGAGCGTTCGGAAGCTGAGGCGTCGGCGCTCGCCCTGCAGCGTGACGTACTGGACGGCGGTGAGCATGCGCAGCACGCTCAGGTCGTCGACGGGCGGCGGGGGGACGTCGTCGGTGCCCTCGAGCCAGGGGAAGCGGCTCGGATCGAAGAGGACGCCGCCGTAGGGGGGGAGGCGGAGGTCCTCGTGCGCGACGCCGCCGTGCAGGGCACGAGAGAGCGCAAGGAGCCGGTGCCAGGCCCCGGTCCGGTGCTCCAACGTGCGCTCGCCATTGAGCGCGGCACGCTCTTCGAGCTGGGTGACGAGGCGTCCGAACGAGTAGCTGTGCTCGTAGCGGTCGTGGTCGCTCGGGAGCAGGCGCCGGTCCTCTGCGAACAGGACGAAGACGATCCGCATCATGAGGCTCACGACCGCCAGGTACAGATCGTCGTCGGAGACGCCGGCGAGGATCGATCCTGTGCTCTCCTGGTCGAGGGCGGCGAGGCGGTCGACGAGCATCTCGACCGCCGAGCGCACCTGGGCACCGAGGGCGACCGTGATCTCTTCTTGCGCGTCGAGGCTGCGCTCCAAGAGCTGCGGCAGCCGGTCACGCACAGAGACCCCGGTGAAGCGGTGCCGCTCCAAGAGCGCGACGAACGCGTCGAGCGTCTCTGGCTCCTCGCTCCAGATGGTCGCATCGAACACGGCTGCGCCCGTGGCCTTCCCGCGTGGCGCCCACACGAGCGCCCACCACCTGCCGTCGGTGACGAGGCCGACGGGCACCCGGCGCGCGCGAAGGAGCGCCGCGAGGCGCTCAACCGGGCTCGCGGTCCACCCGGCCTCGACGCGCCGTGCGAGCGGGTGGCGGCCCCAGGGGACCCACATCCCGAGGAGCTTCCAGGGGCCGGCGGAAGAAGACCCCTGTGCTTCCTGTACAAGAAGGTCTGGATCGGCGATGCGAGGGGCTCCATCGTCCTCGTCGTCGGTGTCGATGTCTGCGTCGTCGATGTCTGCGTCGTCGAGGTCTCGCCCGATGGCGCCTGTGCGAGAGCCGGTGGCTGTCGTTCCGGATGGCTCAGGAGCGCGCTCGGCGCGCTCCTGAGAGCCAACCTCGACTTCTGCATCTTCTGTGCCTTCTCCTGGACCGGCGTCGAAGAAGGCGAAGTCGGGCACGACGACCACGCCGTGCTCCTCGACGGTTGCTGCGAGCGCGGCAGGAAGGTCGGGGCCCTGGACGAGCGTCTCTCCCCAGGAGAGCAGATCGGAGAAGACCGCGCGTGCGAGCTCGTCACGAGCGCGCCCGTCGGTCTCAATGATCTTTGCGAGCGCGGCGCGCAGCGTCGCCCTGCGCTCGGTAGAGGTGGCCGGCATCCCGGCGGGCCAGACCTCTGCTGCGACCGGCGCGGTCAGGAACGGGCCGGACTGGTCGACCAGGCGGAGCCAGGTGTGGCGGGAAGAGGCGGTCACCACGGCCGGTCTCGGTCCTGACCAGCTGAGTCTCGGTCCGCACGCACGAGGAGGCAGAGGGCAAAGGGGAACGTGAGCGTTCGCATCCCCCTGTAGCGGCGCTCGAGGGCGGCGCGCTCGGCGAGGCGATCGTCTTCGAGGCGCTCGAGACGCGCCTTCCAGGCCTCCCGGTCGCGCTCGAGCTGGGCACGCTCGTCGTGATCGAGATCGGCAAAGGAGAGCTGCTCGGGCACACCCGGACCCTCGGCCAGGGCCAGCTCGAGGGAACGGCGCATGTGCTCGATCACGGCGTCGACTCGGTCGAGGTCCTCGTGCAGACGTCGCTCGAGATCACGCTCGAGCGCCTGGGCGCTCGCCTGGGCCCGGGACTCGACGTCGGCCAAGAGCGGGGCCTGGAGATCGGGCCAGAGTGCTGCGAGCCGTGCCCGGACGTCCATCGAGGCTGGGCGGCACCGGTCGGGGCCGAGCGCACGCTCGACTGCCTGGCGAAGATGCTCGTAGCGGCGCTCGTCGAGCTCGAGGCGCCGCGATCGGCCCGAGACCGGGACCGCGCGGGCGGTAAGCAGCACCTGCTCGTGGAGCCGAGCGCCGTCGGCGCCCACGACGACGAACCTGCTGAAGGCAGCGACGAGGAGCTCGCCTTCCCGGAGGTCTTCGGGGAGCTCTGCGACGGCGGCGGTCACACACGCGAGCTTCCGGTGCTCGCCCCACACCGCGCTGCGGAGCAGGCGCTGCGCGTGGTCGACGAGCCCCCAGCCGAGGTGCGCATAGACAACGTCAGGGCCTGCTTGCGACGCGTCGAAGGTGAGGGGACGCTGGTAATCGAGGTCGAGCGGGTCCTCGATGCCCGCCAGGGTCCGCTCCCATCCACGGGTGAGCCGGGGCGCAGCGACCAGCCCGTCGGGGCGGTCCTGGAGCGGAGGCTGGTCGGCGAGGTCGAGCGCGACGTCGACGACCCGGCGGACGTTGGCTGGTGCGACATGAAGCTCTTCGACGCTCCGAGAGATCTGGGCGCGAAGGCGTGCCACCTCTTCTCGAAGGTCGCGCTCGGCGCGCAGCTCGGCGAGCTTTGGGCTGGGTGCGAAGGGGTCGTCGAGCAGCGGGCGACCGAGCATGCGCGCCTCGACCGCGCGCGCCAAGATGGCGTTCACCTTGCCCAGGGCCTCGCGCTGGTGAGCGACCTTGTTCGCGACACGGCTCAAGAACTCGAGGTCGGCGTCGTAGGAACCCGGCTGCGCCTCCTGCCATCCTGCGCCCACGAAGTGGCTCACGTGGACCGGGCGGCGCTGGCCGAAACGGTCCACACGCCCGATGCGTTGCTCGAGCCGGTTCGGGTTGAACGGGATGTCGTAGTTCACGACTCGGCAGCAGTGCTCTTGGAGGTCGATCCCTTCTGACGCCGCGTCGGTCGCGAGCAGGATGCGGACGGGGTCGCGCGAGGGGCGGGCCTGGAACGCGCTCTTCAGCCGCTCACGGCGCTTTTCGTCCATCCCGCCAGAAAGGAGGGCAACGCGGCCGTCTGCGCCGAGGCCCCGGGCTGCAAGGATCCTGGCGAGCCATTGCTGGGTGTCGACGTACTCGGTGAACACGACGACCCGCTCGTCGTTCCACTCACCGTCCTTGAGGCAGATCCTTCTCAGCTCGTCCACCAGGCGCTCTGCCTTGCTGTCGGCTGCCGACGTGTGCGAGCGTGCCCATTCGAGGAGCTTTGCCAGCGCAGCCGCTGCGTTCGTTGTCCCGTTCGTCTCGCCGAGCGTCGCCGAGACGCCGAGGAACAAGGCGAGCTCCGCCTCGGATCCTGCGGCGTCGTCGGGTTCTGTGCCCCAGTCGTAGCCGACGCCGAACAGCTCTGTGGAGAAGCGCTCCTCTGCGGGCACACGGCGGCGATCGTGTGCCGGCGTGGCGGCAATAGCGGCCCTGGACCCGGCGCGCAGGCTCTCCACGTGGCAATCGAGCGTGCGTGCGAAGGCGGCTGGCGAGGAGAAAAACCGCTTCTTCAGCAGAAGGGTGACGAGGTCTCCCCCCTTGGGCGACCCCGTGCGCCTGCGCAGCGAGACGTAGTCGGTCAACAGCGCATGGCCAGCTCGCTCGTCGTCGGTGTACGCGACCTCGAGCTCTTCGGGAGGAAGGCGCCCGGGGAACTCCTTGTTGCCCGCGGCGTCGACGATGTCGTCCTTCAGACGCCGGATGATCACCTCGTCCCTCGCCTTCTGGTCGGGGACGACTCCGCGTGCAAAGCGCCGGTCATCGACCAGCTCCAAGAGCGCTTCGAAGGACTCTGTGTAGCCGTTGTGGGGGGTAGCGGTGAGGAACAGGCGGTGCTGAGCGTGCTCGGAGAGGCGCCGCACGGCGAGGGTCTGCTTGCTGTCGACGGCATAGCCTCGGTCAGCGGTCGGGGCGGGCGGCGCGCAGTGGTGGGCCTCGTCGACGACCAAGAGGTCGAAGAAGCCCCGATGGCGCGTCGAGGCGTCGAGCACCTCGTCCAATAGCCGCTGGACACGGGGGGTCCGGAGCCATTGCAGGCTCACGATCGTCCGGGGATGGACGCTGAAGGGATTCGCCATGAGCCCGTGGGATCTGCGTAGGTCCTTCAACGACTGCGCGTCGAGCACGGTGAAGGGGAGCCCGAACTTGTCGCGCATCTCGTCGCGCCACTTGAGGGTGAGCGAAGCAGGGCAGACCACGAGCACCCGGCGCGCCCGGTGACGCAGCAGCATCTCTTCGACCACGAGCCCGGCTTCGATGGTCTTGCCGAGCCCGACGTCGTCTGCGACGAGCAGCGCGACCCTTGGCATACGGAGCGCCCGCGCCAGAGGCTCGAGCTGGTAGTCCTTGATCCTGATGCCCGCCCGGAAGGGCGCCTGGAGCGTGCGGCGGTCCGCAGAGGCGACGGTTCCCCAGCGGACGGCGTCGACCAGGGCGGCGAAGGTCTGCGGGTCGTCCCAGCGCGAAGGTTCTTCGGGGACGTCGGGAAGGTGGCCGCAGGGGACGACCGCCCGGCCGGGCTCCACCTCCCAGATGACGCTCAGCTCCTCGCCGGGGTCGTCTTCTGCGAGCGAGGCCAGGGTGACGAGCGTCCGACCGGGCAGGGTGCTCGCAGCGAGCTCGTCGCGGGGGAGCGCGGACGTGCTCACGTCCGAGACGAGCCATTGCTGGCCGCGCACCCGGACGAGTGCCCCCACCTCCAGGGCAGCCTGCTCCATCGGAGCGGGAAGCTATCGCACCGCGGCGAGGCTGACAGGCCCTGGAGGGCCAGTGGGTGTGCGATCCGAAAAATGCTGGGGGTGCGGGTCTCGCGCAGCGTCTCCGTGCCCGATCGTGAACCACTACTTCGATGCGGTCATGTCGCGGTGAGTGCGGTTCGCCATCTGTCGGGCTCGACGGCGGCGTCCGGGGCGCTCTGCTCGATGTCTCGTCGGGGCGTCGCCGGCTCAGGTCATGCGGCGCCGTGCCGTCTGCCGTGCCCCGCGATCATGGCGCTCTGTCATGGCAGCTTCGAAGTCGGTGATACCACCGCAACGCGCAGATGTAAGCACCGCGCGAGGTGGAGCCTCTCTGCGACCTCGGTCTCAGCACACCTCGAGCTGGAGCGGAAGCCCAGCCGGGT
>JAJYMD010000346.1 GCA_021787255.1 Actinomycetes bacterium
GCCCGTGGCGCGATCCTCCGAGGTCGCTCAGCGGACGGCGCCAGCGCCGGGACGCGCGCCGTCCTCGAGGAGCACGGCGTCGAAGTCGAGGCCGAACGCCCTCGGCCCGACGACCTCCAGCGCGCGCGGCGTTCGCAGCAGCCGGTGGCACGGGAGGATGAGCACGTCCGCCCGCACCCCGTAGCTCACCACCTCGGTCGTGAGGGGGTCGCCTCGCTCGGCGGTCAAGAGGGTGATGAGGTCCGGCACGGTGGCCACCGGCCGCCCGTCCTCGTAGAGGACCAGGTTCTCGTTCTGGAAGTCGATCCGGACGGTCCTCCCGCTGTCGGTGTCGCTGCCCTCCAAGACGAGCGAGCCGCGGGCGAACCCCTTGGTGTTCCGGCGCTCGACGTCGACCACCTTCCCTCGCAGGTGCCGGCGCCCTCCGGTGACGGCGAGGACCGCGTCGCTCGGCTCGACCCCGCTTCGATCGGCGGCGAGGATCGCATCGCCGATCGCTCGGGCGAGGCTCAGCGTCCCGGGGATGATCACTCTCTTGCAGAGCTCTCCGCGCATCGGCGTGGTCGCGACGCCGGCGTGCCCGCCCATCGCCACGGTGGCGGCACGCGCGATGCGCTCGAGCCAGCCGGCGTCCACGACCTCGCTCAGGACCAGGACGTTTCCCCGCTCGTCGGCCAGGGCGGATGGTGCGCTCGCCGCGCCGTAGATGAGATAGGAGGTCATCTGCAGCTCGGGGAACGCCCGCCCCATCCCGTCGCCGTCGATCAGGGGCACCCCGGCCGAGGCAGCCACCACCATCGCCGCCATCGAGTTCCCGCCGCCCATCTCGAAGGGCGCCACGGCGTCGACCGTCCGGCCGAGCTGACGCTCCAGCTGGCGCAGCGCGGCCGGCTCCTCGTCGCCGCCCGGCAGCTTCTCGTAGCTGACGACCGGCGAGCCCATGGCGCCGCACACCGCGACCAGCGCGTCGTCGTCGAGCTCCTCGGGGAGGATCACCTCGACCGCTCTTCCCGCCCGCAGGCATTCCCGCACGCGCAGGTGACCGATGTAGGGGTTCCCGCCTCCGCCGGAACCGAGGACCGCAGCCCCCACCGAGACCGGACGGAGGTCGTCCTCGCACAGTTCCCACACGTAGGCCTCCCGATGCCGCTTTGCGTGCCAGCGCCCGGCTGTTTTGGACGCTTCGTCCACAACGTACCATCGACGGTTACACTGCTCCGATGATGGCGCCGGTCGCGGAGTTCCGATCTGCCTGCAGCACCGAGGAGGCGGTCACCTGGCTCGCAGAGCTCGGTGCCGACGGGTGCGTGCTCGCCGGCGGTACCGACGTGATGATGCAGTACGCGCGCCACGAGCTCGGTCCTGCCGCGTTCGTCCACATCGAGGGGATCGAGGAGCTGGCCGGGGTGGGACGCGACGGCGTCGTGCGCATCGGCGCGCTCGTCACCCATCGTCGCCTCGCGGAGGATGCGGCGCTCCGCACGTCGAATCCTGCGCTCGCCGACGCCGCGGCGACGGTCGGCGGATGGCAGACCCAGAGCGTCGGCACGCTCGGTGGGAATTTGTGCAACGGGTCGCCGGCGGCGGACAGCGCGCCGCCGCTCCTCGTCGCCGACGCGACGGTCGAGCTGCAGAGTCGCGCTGGTATCAGGCGGGTCCCCTTGGAGGAGTTCTTCCTCGGGCGTCGTCGCGTGGACCGGCGCCCCGAGGAGCTCCTCACGGCGGTGGAAGTCGAGCCACTCGGGTCCAGACAAGCCGAGGTGTACCTGAAGGTCGGCCGGCGCGGCGCCATGGTGGTCGCCGTCGTCGGGCTCGCGGCACGTCTGAGCTTCGACGCGCGAGGTGCCATTGCCGCTGCTCGTGTGGCGCTGTGCTCGGCCGCGCCGACGCCGCTGCGCGTGCGCTCCGTCGAGCAGGCCCTGGTCGGGCTCGACGCTGCACTGCCCGGGTGGCAGGACGCCACGAGCCCGTCACTGCGCGACGGGATCGATGCCCTCATGCACGCGGTGTCACCCATCGGCGACCTCCGCTCGTCGGAGGCGTACCGGCGAGCGGTGCTCCCGGGGCTGCTCGCCCGGGCGATCGAGATCTGCCGCGCACGCGCGGGCGTCGGCGTTCCTGAAGGGTAGGTGTGCCGTGGAGATCGAGGTCACTGTGAACGGGGTCGTACGCGGCGTCGAGGTGCGCCCGCACGAGACGCTGCTCGCGCTGCTGCGCGATCGGCTCGGGCTGCGCGGCGCCAAGAACGGTTGCAGCGAGGGCGAGTGCGGCGCGTGCACCGTGCTGCTCGACGGAGCACCGATCGACGCGTGCATCTACCCGGCAGCGGCCTGCGCAGGACGTTCGGTCACCACCGTCGAAGGTCTCGCGCCTCCAGACGGGGAGCTGACTGCGCTGCAGCGGGCGTTCGTGGACAGCGGCGCGGTCCAGTGCGGGTTCTGCACGCCGGGCTTGCTCATGACCCTCCATGCGCTTCTCGCGGAGCGTGCTGCGCCGAGCGAGGCCGAGGTCCGGCGTGCGATCGTGGGCAACATCTGCCGCTGCACGGGGTACGCGCACGTCGTGGACGCCGTCGCACAGGCCGTGGGAGCCCGGCGGTGACCGTGGCGGTTGGTCGCAGCGTGGCCCGGAGCGACGGCGAGGCGAAGGTCCGCGGGGTCGCCGACTACGGCGTCGACGTCGTGCTTCCCGGGATGTGCCACGGAGCGCTGTGGCGAGCGCCCGTCCCCTCCGCGCGCGTCGTGTCGATCGACGCCGAGGCGGCGCGGCGCGTCCCCGGGGTCCTCGCCGTGCTGACCGGCGCCGACGTCGAGAACCGGCCCACGGGGATCTCCCTCTGCGATCAGCCGCTCTTCGCCTGGCCGCTCGTGCGCTACGAGGGCGAGCCGGTCGCGGCGGTCGCTGCCGAGACGGTAGAGGCGCTCGAGGAGTCACTCGGGCTTCTCCGGGTGGAGCTGGCCGAGACCCCGGCCGTGGCCGACCTCGCCTCGGCGCTCGCCCCGGACGCTCCCCTCGTCCATCCCGACTGGGCCTCCTATGCCAGCCTGTCCGGTGCGCAGTGGCCCCGTGAGCGCAACGTCGTCTGCGAGCTGTTCTCCGACACCGGTGGCGTCGACGCGGCGTTCTCCACCGCCGCGCACGTGGTCGAGGACGCCTACCGCGCGGACCGCCAGTACCAGGCGTCTCTCGAGCCGCACGTCGCGGTGGCCGAGTACGGCGCCGGCCGTTTCACGCTGCACGTCGCGCACCAGTTCCCCTTCAACGTGCGCGACCGCGTCGCGAGCGCCCTCGGTGTCCGTCCCTCGGAGGTCCGGGTCGTCGGCCACCACATCGGCGGCGGGTTCGGCGCGAAGCTCGACGTCTCGCTCGAGCCGTACGCGGCGCTCCTCGCCCGTGCCGTCGGCCGCCCCGTCCGGATGGAGAACCGGCGTTCGGAGGACCTGATGACGGCGCAGTGCAGGGAGAATGCCGTCGTCACGATCCGCTCCGCGCTGTCGGAGAGCGGGGAGTTGCTCGCGTGCGACTTCGACGTCGTCTTCGACTCGGGCGCCTATGCGATCGACGCCCCGTACCTCGCGAGCATGCCGATGTTCGCCGTCGGGTCCATCTACCGCGTCGGGCAGGCACGCGTGCGGT
>JAJYMD010000292.1 GCA_021787255.1 Actinomycetes bacterium
GCCCGACGCGCTCGTCGTCATCGAGCCCGACGAGCGGTACCGCCTGCAGGCGGCGCCCGTCGCGAGCCGTCTCGAGCAGGACAAGGCGGCGGGCCTCGTCCCGTTCTGCATCGCCGCCGTCTGCGGCACGACCAACACCGGCTCGGTAGACGACATCCCCGCGCTCGCCGAACTGGCGGCACGGGAGGGGCTCTGGCTCCATGTGGACGCCGCGTACGGCGGCGCGGTGCGGATCTCGCCGCGCGACGCCACTCGCGTGCCCGGCCTGGAGCTGGCCGACTCGGTCACGGTCGACCCCCACAAGTGGCTGTTCCAGGCCTACGACATCGGGGGCCTCGTGGTGCGCCGACGCGAGGACCTGCACCTCACCTTCCGTCGCTCCCCCGAGTACTACCGCTCCGCCGTCCCCGAGCACGAGCCGCTCAACTGGCTCGAGTACTCCATGGAGGGCACGCGCCGCCTGCGCGCGCTCAAGCTGTGGACGTCCTGGAAGCACGTCGGCAGCGAGGGCTTCGCCCGGCTCGTCGAGCACGACAACGACGTCGCCGCGTTCCTCGCCGCGGAGATCAGCCGCTCCGACGACTTCGAGGCTGCGGTCGCCGAGCCCGACCTCTCGATCGTGTGCTTCCGTCACCTCGTGCCCGGCATGTCCGACGCCGACCTCGACGTACACCAGGACCGCCTGCAGCGGGCCCTGGAGGTCTCCGGCGAGGCATGGGTCTCGACCACGAGGCTGCGCGGCCGCACCTACCTGCGCGCCGGGGTCATCAACTGGCTGACCACCGAGAAGGCCGCGCTCGAGCTCCTCGAGTCCCTGCGGCGGCTCGCACGGTCGCACCCTGGCACATGACGATCCTTGCGCTCGAGAGGTCGCCCGAGACCCCCGTCGCCGCGAGTGCGCCGGCGGTCACTCCACCAAGCCGCGGCACAAGAGCACGATCGTGATGAACCTCTCGAACAGGTCGAGCGGGCCGTCCCCGACGAGCGCCGCGGTGACGTCCCCCGTCCGCTCGACGCCGGCGACGCGGGCTGCCAGCTCCGCATAGTCGCTGCTGTGGAACTGGATCCCGATGCTGGCGGGCAGTGCGATCGCCGGCAGCCGGGCAGCCGTCGCGCCCTCGATCGCCGCTCTGGCCTCCGCGCGGATCAGCTCGCACGCCGCCTCGGGGTGGAGCGACTCCGCGCAGAACCGCGTCAGCGACCGCTTCACGACCGCGCTTCGGGCATCCGGGCACAGCGGCGCGAGCTCCGCAGCCGTGACGTCGTCGCCGGTCACGAGGAGGACCGGCACGCCATGAGCAAGGGCCGCCAGCGCGTTGATCCCCGCTTCCCCGACGACCACGCCGTTGAGGGTGACCTGCGCGATCGCAGCGGGGAAGTACGTGTGCGAGAGGACGGATCCCCGAGACGACATCGACCCGTGGTACGAGACGAAGAAGACCGCGTCGAAGCTCTCGTCGAGACCCTGCATCATGTACCTCGGCTTGAACCGGCCCGAGAGGTAGCTCGCTCGTCCGGCGAGCCCGTCCGGATGGAGGTTCGCCATGCGTCCGTGGGAGTCGTTGACCAAGAACCTGTCGGCTCCGGCCTCCATCGCGCCGCTGATCGCGGCATTGACCTCCGCGCGCAAGAGCCCCGCGAAGTACGGGTAGTCGGGCGACCCGGGCCGGACGTGCTCCCAGTCCACGACCCCAGCCGTGCCCTCCATGTCCGACGAGATGAAGACTTTCACGCCGCCCCCCTCACTCCTCGACGAGCGCTCTCGGGCGCAGCGTCGGCTCCCTGTCGCCCGGGGTCATGACCGCGTACACCGACCCGGGCTTGCCTGCGGCGCCGCCGTGGCGCCCGTCGGGCGTGAGCGCGAGCGCGCGCAGCTCGGACCTGAAGGGATCGGGCAGCGACCGCGCGTCGCGCAGCATCTCGGCGCATGCGTCCGCTGGCGCCAGGCCGGTGGCCAACAGGTCGACGATCCGCCGCGCGCCGCACGAACGCATCGCGAGCTCTCCGCGCCCGGTGCACGCCGCTCCCCCGTACCGGAGGTCGCAGTAGTTGCCCGCACCCGGCACCGCGGAGTCGCCCACCCTCCCGGGGTACTTCCAGGGGTAGCCGCTCGTCGACACGCCGACGCACAGCTCGCCCGATCCGTCGAGGGCGAGGACGTTGATCGTCCCCCAGGGCCCCTCGTGCGGCGCGAGCCGGCGCATCAGGGCGCGAGCGCTCTCGCGGTAGCGTCGGTCCCCGTCGGTGGCTCCTTCGCCCTCACCCTCGACGGGCTCGTCCTCGGCACCGAG
Source organism: Actinomycetes bacterium (assembly GCA_021787255.1). The sequence continues at coordinate 2,292 of JAJYMD010000292.1, forward strand.
CGCTTCGACGTAGAGCCGTCTCGCCTCGGCGGTGAGCAGCGCTCTTCGCTCGAACCCGCACTCCTCGGCGAACAGCTCGGCGCCCGCGCCGACGAGAAGGCAGTGCTGGGGCATGCGCTCGAGGACCGCTCTGGCGATCGAGATCGGGTTGGGATAGCCCTTCACGCCGCCCACCGCCCCGAAGGCGCGGGTGGAGCCGACCATGACCGACGCGTCGAGCTCCACCTCACCACGGGCGTTCGGGAGGCCCCCCGTGCCGACGTAGTGGTCGGACTCGTTGTCCTCGCACACCCGCATCGCCGCTTCCACCGCGTCGAGCGCGCCGCCGCCTTCGCGCAGGACGGCCATGCCGGCGGGCAGGCCCACTTCGCTCCGCTCGCTGCCGATGATCACCGGAACCGTCACAGGCTCCTCCTTCTTCGTGGTCCTCGTGCGCTCGCACCTTGCCGCCCGTCGATCAGAGCGCCATCCTTCCAGGTGGCGGCCACGAGCGGGACCCCCGGCCGGTACGCGAGATGGACGTAGGACGGTGCGTCGAGGATCACGAGATCCGCCCTGGCGCCCGGGCCGAGGTGGCCCACGTCGTCACGCCGGAGCGACCTCGCGCCGCCGAGCGTCGCTGCCGCGAGGGCCTCTTCGGGCGTCATCCGCAGCTCGCGCACTGCGAGCGCGATGCACAACGGCATGCTCGTCGTGTAGCTCGTCCCGGGGTTGCAGTCGGTGGCGAGGGCGACGACCGCGCCGGCCTCGAGGAGCCGGCGCGCGTCGGGATACGGCGAGCGCGTCGAGAAGTCGCACGCAGGGAGGAGCGTCGCGACGGTCTGGGACGCCGCCAGCAGATCGATGTCGCCGCCGTCCAGGTAGGTGCAGTGGTCGGCGGACGCGGCCCCCGCTTCGACCGCGACCCGCACACCCGGGCCGGGTCCCAGCTGGTTCGCATGGACCCGTGCCCCGAGACCTCGCGCCGCGCCTGCCGCGAGCACCGCCGCCGACTGCTCTGCGTCGAAAGCGCCCCGATCGCAGAAGACGTCCACCCAGCGGGCGTGGGGCGCGCACGCCTCGAGCATGGGGCCACAGACGAGCGCGACGTAGTCGTCGGGGCGCGCGGCGTACTCGGCCGGCACCACGTGGGCGCCGAGGAACGTCGCCTCCTCGGTGACCGCGCGCGCCAGCCGGACGAGCCGAGTCTCATCGGCGACGTCGAGCCCGTAGCCCGACTTGCACTCGAACGTCGTGGTCCCCGCGCGTCTCGACTCGTCCCGGAGCCTCCCGAGGGTGGAGGCGAGCTCCGCATCAGAGGCCGCCCTCGTCGCTGCGACCGT
>JAJYMD010000125.1 GCA_021787255.1 Actinomycetes bacterium
CGGACCCGGACCTCCCGGGTGACCAGCTCTCCGAGCGCAGAAGGACCGAGCCGCACCAGCTGGGTCTCCGTGTCGCCGCCCGCTGCGCCCGCGAGCCGTGCCAGCCAGGCCTGCCCGGCACGCAGGCGCTCGCCGACGAGCCGCTCCGGCTGGTCCACGTCCACGAAGTCCCGGAGGAAGACGGCCGGCGTCGACCCTTCAGCATCCCGTTCGGCGCCCGGCGCAATCATCCCGGCGACACGATACGAGCTGTGCCGGAATGCCGCCAGGGCCGAAGGACCCTGTCTCGAGGGTCAGACGGCCTTGACCGCAGAGACGAGCTTCTGGAGCGTGTCCTTCGCGTCGCCGAACAGCAACACGGTCTTGTCGTCGAAGAGCAGCGCGTTGTCGATCCCCGCAAAGCCCGGCCGCATCGAGCGCTTCAGGAAGACGATGTGCTTGGCCTGGTCGGCGTGGATGATCGGCATGCCGTAGATCGGGCTCCCCGGCATGTTCACCGCGGCGGGGTTCACCGTGTCGTTCGCGCCGACGACGAGCGCGACGTCGGCGGTCGGCAGCTCCGGGTTGGCTTCGTCCATCTCCTTCAGCTCGTCGTAGGGGACGTTCGCCTCCGCGAGGAGGACGTTCATGTGACCGGGCATGCGGCCGGCGACCGGGTGGATCGCGTAGAAGACGTCCACGCCCCGCTCGGCGAGCTCGTCCGCCAGCTCCTTCACCACGTGCTGGGCCTGGGCGACGGCCAGGCCGTAGCCGGGGATGATCACCACCTTGCGGGCGTAGGCGAGCAGGACGGCCACGTCTTCGGGAGTGGAGGTCTTCACGGTCTTCCCGCCCATCCCCTCGGCTGTCACGGTCGCGGTCACGACCGCGCCGAACGCGCTGAACAGGATGTTGGAGAGGGAACGCCCCATCGCCTTGCTCATGAGACGCGTGAGCAGCATGCCGGACGCGCCGACGAGCGTGCCGGCCACGATGAGGAGGGGGTTGTCGAGGGTGAAGCCCGACGCCGCGACCGCGAGGCCGGTGAACGCGTTCAGCAGCGAGATGAGCACCGGGACGTCCGCACCGCCGATCGGCAGGGTGAACACCACACCCAGGACGAGCGCCAGCCCGAGGACGCCGAAGGCGTAGTCGACCGAGCCCGTGACCACCGACGTCAGGAACAGCCCGAGGATGCCCGCGCCCAAGACCGCGTTGATGGGCTGCTGGCCGGGGTAGACGATCGGCCGCGTGGCCATGAGCTCCTGGAGCTTGGCGAACGAGATCGCGCTGCCAGCGAACGACATGGAGCCGATCAGGATGCCGAGCAGCGCTTCGACGATCACGTAGACCGCTGGGCTCACGCCGGTGGTGTGGAAGTGCAACAGCTCGATCACCGAGATGAGCGCGGCGGCTCCGCCGCCGACGCCGTTGAACATCGCGACCATCTGCGGCATCGCGGTCATCTTCACCAGGCGTGCCGCGGGCACCGCCACCACCGTGCCGAGCGCCATCGCGCCGAGGGCGAGGCCGAGGTTGCGCGCGGAGTGGTTCACTGTTCCTGCCGAGAAGGTCATGCCGATCGCGAGCAGCGCCGCCGCCGCCCCGAGCAGGTTCCCGGGTCGCGCGTGCCGCGGGGAGCTGAGCCCCTTCAGTGCGAGCACGAAGCCGATGATCGCGACGAGGAAGACGGTCGAGCGCCACGTCGACAGCGGGAACGAGAAGCCGTGGTGCACGAAGGTCACGACGCGCCGTCCCCCGGTCGCGGCGGGGTGGCCGGTGGGGCCGGTGGGGCGGGCGGCGAGGAGCCCGGGTCCGAGGATCCCGGGGCCGGGACCGGCGAGACCGCCGAGGCCGCCGAGGCGACAGGCGAGGAGCCCGCGGCCGGGCGCTCGGGTCTCGCGCGGAACATGTCGAGCATGCGGTCGGTCACGACGAACCCGCCGACGACGTTCAGCGTCGCGAGGAAGACCGTGATGAAGCCGAGCACGAGCTGCGCCGTGCCCTCCGCCTCGCCCATGATGAACAGCGCGCCCACGAGCACGATGCCGTGGATCGCGTTCGACCCCGACATGAGCGGCGTGTGGAGCATGCTCGGCACCTTCGAGATGACCTCGTAGCCCACGAAGGCCGCGAGCACGAAGATGGTGAGGAACCAGACCAACCCGGTCACGGCGCGCTCCCGAGCAGCTCGGCGGCGGCCGCGTTGTGAGGTTGGCCGTCGCGCAGCACGCACGTCCCCGCCACGATCTCGTCGTCCCACTGCGGCGCGACCGCGCCGTCGGCGGAGAGCAGCGCGAGGATGTTCTGCACGTTGCGCGCGTAGAGCGCGCTGGCGTGCGTCGGCATCCCCGACGGCGGGTTCGCCATCCCCACGACCGCGGTGCCGTTGACCGAGACGTCCCGGCCGGGCTCGGTGACCTCGCAGTTCCCGCCGGAGTCGGCGGCCATGTCGATGACCACGGCCCCGGTCGCCATCTCCTCCACCATCGCCCTGGTGACGAGCACCGGGGCGCGCCGACCAGGAACCGCCGCGGTCGTGATGACCGCGTCCGCCCTCGTCACCTCGTCCGCGAGCGCGCGCTGCTGCGCGGCGAGCTCCTCGGGCGTCAGCTCGCGGGCATACCCGCCCGCGCCCTCGGCGCTCACGCCGAGGTCCACGAAGGTCGCGCCGAGGCTCTCGGCTTCCTCCTTCGCCGCTGGGCGCACGTCGTAGGCCCGCACGACCGCGCCGAGGCGCCGGCACGTCGCGATCGCCTGGAGGCCGGCGACCCCGGCTCCCATGACCAGCACCTTGGCTGGCGGCACGGTCCCTGCCGCCGTCATCAGCATCGGAAAGAAACGCCCGAGATGGGTCGCCGCCATGAGGGCCGCGCGGTACCCCGAGACCGTCGCCTGCGACGACAGAGCGTCCATCGACTGCGCCCGGCTGATCCGCGGCAGGAGGTCGAAGCTGAAGACGCTGCAGCGCTTGGTCGAGAGGGTGCGCAGCGCGTCGACCGCCGCCGCCGGCTGCAGAAAGCTGAGCACCAGCGCGCCCTCGGGGACGAGCGCGGCATCCGCGGCGCTCGGCGGCTGCACCCGCACGACCGCGCCTGCCCCCTCCAGGCACGCGGCGGCATCGGGGGCGACGTCCGCACCGGCGGCTGCGTAGTCCGCGTCGGTGAAGGCGGCCTCGACCCCGGCACCCGACTGCACCGAGAGGGACCAACCAGCCGAGACGAGCCGTTTGGCCACGTCGGGGACGATGGCGACTCTGCGCTCGCCCGCGACCGTCTCAGCTGGCACCGCCAATTTCATGGCAGTTTCTTAGCAGGCGCGCGCGGTCGGGCCGAAGTGCCTTTGGTCCCGACCTCCGAACCACGCCATGTCCCAGCTCGAGCCGGAGCCGCGAGCCTGTCGCGGCCGAGCTACTCGCTCGGGCGTCGCAGCAGGTTCGAGACGCGTTGGTGGGTCACGCCGAACAGCCTCGCGATGGCAGGGATGCTCACCCCCTCGCGTCGCAGGGTCTCCACGAGCTCCTTGCGGAGCGTCCCGCTCGCCTTGGCGAGGCGGGCGAGCATGCGGCTCACGACCTGCATCGTCCCGGGCGCCTCCTCCTCGGCGAGGATGTCCCGCCACGCTCTCCCCTCCG